>JBDSBS010000602.1:0-6185 GCA_039921435.1 Planctomycetota bacterium
GCTGGTTCCTGATGAGCACGCCGATCACGCGCGGCGGCGACCTGCAGATCGCCAAGGACGGCAAGCAGATCCACGAGGTCGTGCGGTTGGTGCTCAACCCGATCTGGAACGCGTTCTACTTCTTCACCCTGTATGCGAATGCGGATGGGGTGAAGGCGAAGCTGCGGTTCGATCAGAAGGCCGTGCTCGATCGTTATGCGCTCGGCAAGACGCGGTTGATGGTCGAGGGCGTGCAGCGGTGCATGGACGGTTACGACCTCGCGGGCGCTTGCCAGTTCGTGAAGGACTACCTCGACGCGCTCAACAACTGGTACATCCGCCGCAGCCGGCCTCGCTTCTGGGGCGAGACGGGGCCGGCGGATCGGCAGGATGCCTACGACACGCTCTACACGTGCCTCAGCTTGCTGTGCCGCGCAGCGGCGCCGCTCCTGCCGTTGTTGACCGAGAAGGTCTACACGGGGCTCACGGGCGAAGAGTCGGTGCACCTGGCCGATTGGCCCGACGTGTCGAAGCTGCCCGACGATGCACAGCTGACGGCGCAGATGGACCGCATCCGCGACGCGTGTTCGGTCGGCCTGTCGCTGCGCGAGGCGCACAAACTGCGCACGCGCTTGCCGCTGCCGCGCATCGTGCTCGCTGGCGCCGACGCCGCGGCGATGCAGCCGTTCGTGTCGCTGCTGCAAGACGAGCTCAACGTCAAGGCGATCGAGTTCGCCAGCGACATCGCGGCATACGGTTCGTTCCGGTTGCAGATCGACGCCAAAGCGCTCGGCCCGAAACTCGGCCCGAAGATGAAGGACGTGCTCGCGGCGACGCGCAGCGGTGCGTGGAAGCTCGCCGGCAAGCGCGCCGAGATCGGGGGGTGCACGCTCGAGGCAGGTGAGTTCGTGCTGCAGCTCGTGCCCAAGGAAGGCATCGTCGCGGGAGCCCTGTCGAGCAACGACGTCGTGCTCGTGCTCGACACCGGGGTGACGCCCGAACTCGAGCAGGAAGGTGTGGCGCGCGACTTCGTGCGGCTCGTGCAACAGGCTCGCAAGGACGCGGGGCTGCACGTCAGCGACCGCATCGCCTTGCACGTTGCGACGGATGAGTCGACGACGGCGGCGTTGAAGGCGCACAAGGCCTACGTGGTCGAGCAGGTGCTCGCGGGCGACATCGTATTCGATGCGGCGCCGCCGAGTGCCTTCGCCGCAGAGGGCAAGGTGGGCAGTGGGGCGGGTGCAACCGTGAAGCTCGGGGTCAGCAAGCGCTAGCTTGCCAAACCGCATCCCGCGCGATCTCCGCCTGGGCAGCTCCGGCGGCAGCCCCGACCGGGTCTCCCCGAACCGGCGCAAGGCGCGGCGCTACTCGCCGAGCACTTTCTTGATTGCAGCCTCGATGCCTTCCTTCGTCTGCTTGTGGCCCGACTCGGACCACACCTTCGCCTTGTTCTGGTCGGCGATCACCATGCCGTGTTTGTCGAGTTCGTAGGCGGCGATGCGCGCCTGGCTGTCGCCTTCGTTGTACTTGACGACCTCGAACTTCATCTTGCCTTCGTAGGCCTTGGCGAGCTCATGCACGATGGGCTCGACTCGCTCGCACTGGGGTCAACCAGGCATCGTGAAGTAGGTCAGCAAGAGCTGGCGATCTTTGGCCGCCGCCTTCGCCGCGGGATCGGTGGCGGTCGGTGCCTTGGCAGCCGGCGCCGCGGGAGTCTTGGAAGGCTCGGAGCCACAACCTGACGCCAGCAGCATCACGGTGGCACCGAGCATGAGAAGTGTGGAACGCATGACCCGAACGCTAACTGCCCGACCGCCTGTTGACCACGAGACGCGAGTTCGCAGCCCATTGACGGGTCGCGTTTGGCGGCCTGGCCGGCTCGCAGTAGCTTGGCCGCCTGCGTTTCCGCGGCGCCGCCCGCTGAACACCGCCGCTCGCCTGCCGCCCGACCATGCAACCTGCCGCCTCTGCGAGCCCTGGCCACCCCTGCCTTCTGCCTCGCGCAAGCTGGCTCACCGCCCTGGTCAGCCCCGGCCTCGACGTGCATCGTGGCCGACGGTGGCTGCTGCTGGCACTCGCCATCTTCGCCGCGGTGCTGTTGCTCGCCATCCCGCAAGGCATCGGCGGCTCCTGGCGCGAATGTGACACGCAGGCGATCTCGCGCAACTTCTTGACCGAGGGGTTCAACCCACTGCGCCCACGCGTCGACTGGCGCGGCGACACGGATGGTGCGGTCGAATGCGAGTTCCCGCTCTACCAGTTGACGCGCGGCGAGATCTCCAGGCAACTTCGGCAACTCGGGTTCGTCATCGAACGCACGAGCTACGCGAACTGCTTCTTGTTCCCGCTTGCGGCGATGAAGCGTTTGAAGGACCGCCTGTTGCCGCAGAAGCAGGCGTGCTCGGACGTTTGGGTCAGAGGTGGGTGGACGAATTCGCTGTTCGCCTGGTTGCTCCGCTCCGAGGCTCCGTGGGGGAGCCGCGTGGGCCTGCCATTCGGCCTGACCGTCGTTGCGTTGGCGCGGAAGCCTACAGGTTGAGCCGAGAGGCGGCCTCGCATCGTTTCCTCTCATCGTGTCCTATCGGCACTCAGCGGCGCACGAAGCGCCCGGTGTCGTCGTGCCATCTCCACACGGCGACACCTTGGCTGATCAAGAGCAAGAGGTGGGCCTCGTCGACCAGCTCGACGTCGCTCGTCGTCACATAGTGCTTGGTACGCACGAACTGCCATGGCCCGGCGACGCCGTTCTTCGCGAGTGCCCGCGGCAGACTCCAGTTGAACACCGGTACGTCGCGCTCGACACCGATCTCGCCCGGTGGATCCAGCAAGGCGACCTGCACGCCCGGCCCGACTTCGGCTCGGACGGCGCGGGCTGCTTCGACCACGGCGATACCGATCTCCCCGCCTTGGCGAACCTCGACGATGTCGACGGCGTGGTCACCGAGCCAGGCAACACCCAGCAACCCGAGCGCAACGATCCACTGCTTGGTGGGCTTTGCCGCCAGCAAGAGCGCGATCGCCACCAGCGCGGCGGAGAAGTAGGCGTAGCGCACGACGAACCCCGCGGTCAGCACCGGCGGAACGAGGTCGATGACCGCGGCGAGCAGCAGTGCGCGCCCGACGGCCGTCGAGCGCCAGAGCCCCCAGGCGAACAGGGCCGCAACCGCAGCGCAGACGGCGAATCCGAACACTACGCCGAGGGCTCCATACGCCCCGCGCAACCCTTCGATTGCCGGCGCGCGGAGCAGCTCTGGAGCCAGCGAGAGCAGCGCGCGCGAGCCGTTCGCGAGGATCGCGCCGAGGCTGCGCAGGCTGTGGTAGCGTTCCGAAGTAGGTAGGCAGGCGACCAGCGCGATGAACGCCGCCCCGACCACCAAGTGCAGCATCAACCACCGATCCCGCAGGACACGCCAGCCCGACGGTGATGTGGCCACCGCGAGCATCGCGACACCGGCCGGCAACAGGCAGGACGCCGTATGGCAGCCCAACGCAATCAGCTGCGCTAGCAGCAGTGCGACCCCGGTAGAGGTGCGCGGGCGTTTGGTGTGCGCAACCGTAGCCACCAGTGCGAGCAACATGAGGAGCACGCGCTGGGGCGTCGAGATGGCGACGATCCAAGACAAGCCCTTGACCGCCGGGAAGCACAGGAAGAGCGCGACGGCGAGCAACGCGCGGTTTCGCGACGCGCCCAAGGATCGGGCGAGTACGCCGACCAACCCGCCGATCAACGCGTGCATGCAATACGCCGGCAGCCGCAGCAGGACGGGATGATCCAGGCCAGTCGGAAGCATCCACCTGAGACTCAGTTGCGACAGCGGACGCGCATGCGACACGTGCAGCTCGAAGGAGTCCCGCCACGAAGGCAGCGACGCGATGTTCTCGAGGTGGATCCAGTCCTCGGACTGCGGTGGATAGAAGGCGGTCAGTCCGAACAGGACGGCAGCGGCGACCGCCGCGAGCACGAAGCCAAACATCGGCGAGATCCTAGCAAGCCAGACCGGTGAATCACCGCGCGAGCGAAGCGGTCCAAGCGGCCTCTACCGCGGTGGCGCAGCCAGTGATCCAACGCGGCTTCGGCCCGTCCCTCGCGCTCAAGACCCGATCACCCCGCAGCAAACGGGTTCTCCGCCAGGCCGATGCCGAAATCGAGGTCGGCCTGCAGCTTCGACAGCGCGATCAGGAGCGTCTTGTCGTGCGCGAGCAACAGATCGGGCTCGAACGGAATCGGTTTGCGCCCCTTCATGGCCGAGGCGAGCGACTGCTCCGCGCCAACGCGCCCGATCAGGAAGCGTTCGTCTTCACGCGTGGGTTGGCCGAGGATGTTCAGCGGGAACACCTTGCCGGCAGGAGTCACGGTGAGGCGGTAGTGCACCAGCATGTTCACGAGGTCGTGATTGACGTGGGGCAGCGGGTTCGCACGGGGTTGGTGATGGTGCCGAACATGTCGGCGATGCTGACCTTGAACTTGCCGTGCGCTCCGCTGCCTGACCGCGGCGAACCTCGTCGAGGATATCGCGCAGCTCTGCCCGCTGTTCTGGCGTGTAGTCGTCAGCCGCCCAGACCGAGACCGAACGCAGGTCGAAGAACTCCATGCCACGGCGAACGCAACAGCCTTGGGGATGTTGCGGAACCAAGATCGTTTGCGTGGTCGGGCAGGTGCGGGCCTGCGCGTACACGGATTTCAGCTCCTCGCGCGTGACGCCCGATGCTGTCGGCCGAGCGATACAGCGGAACGACGATGCTCAGGCAGAGGGCGGGTCATGCGAGATCCCGAAGCGCTGCCAGCACGTGGTGCACCGCATCCTCGCCGAGGTGCGGATGCATCGGCAGGCTCAGGATCTCGCCGCAGGCACGTTCGGTGGCAGGAAGCCCCCCGGCACCGAGCGTGATCCTGCCGGCATAGGCAGGTTGGAGATGCACGGGTTGCGGGTAGTGGATCGCGACGGGGATGCCGCGAGCGAGGAGAGCGGCCACCAAGGCGTCGCGTCGGGGCGCACGGATGACGTACTGGTGGAACACGTGGGTGACATCTTCGGGCACGGACGGCGGGGTGTAGACGGTGCCAGCGAGAGCCTTCGTGTAGACCGCCGCGAGCTGGGCCCGGCGGGCATTATCGTCTCGCAGCGTAGTCAGCTTGACGCGCAGGATCGCGGCCTGGAGTTCGTCGAGGCGGCTGTTCATGCCCGGCTCGTAGCTGATGTAGCGCTCCTTCCAACCGTACTGGTGCAATCGGCGCACGCACGCCGCGAGCTCCGCGTCGCGGGTCAGGACCGCACCGCCGTCACCGATCGCGCCGAGGTTCTTGGTTGGATAGAAGCTGAAGGCAGCGAGGTCGCCCCACGTTCCGGTGATGCGCCCCGCCACCGCCGAGCCGTGCGCCTGCGCGCAGTCCTCGATGACCCGCAAGCCATGTCGGCGCGCGATGTCCACGCACTCCGGAACAGCCGGCCGCCCGTACAGATGTACGAGTACGAGGGCCTTGCAGCCGGGGTTGTTGCGCAGCGTCGCTTCCAACTTTGCGGGGTCGAGCGTGAACGTCCCGGGATCGATGTCCACGAGCAGCGGTCGCGCTCCTGCCAATTCGATGGCGGTGACCGTCGCGACGGCGGTGTGCGACACCGTGATCACCGTGTCACCCGGCCCGATCCCGCACGCCCGCAAGGCCAGGTGGATCGCATCCGTGCCGTTCCCGACGCCGATGCAGTGCTCGACTCCGATCGCGGCGGCGAACTCGGCTTCGAATGCGCCGACCTCGGGTCCGAGGATGTAGTGGCCGCTGGCGAGCACGCGCTGAATGGCGGCATCGATTGCGGCTTGGTGTGCGAGATAGTCTGCGTGAGGGTGGAAGGTGAAGCGCATGGGCTGGACGGAAGCAACGGACGCAACGGATGCTAGCGACGCGCTAGCCAGAGGCCTCGCCCGTCGCGGCAAGAACGTTCGTATCGGCGTTTGGCGGCCGCGACCAGCGAGAGCGTGAGGACGCTGCGCGGCAGGTTGTGGCCCACTTCTATCGCGTTCGCGATAGAGGGTGGTTGGGCGTGCACACCGGACCGGTCGCGGCTAAGAATACTTGACGATGCCCATTCCCGAATTGATGGCTGGCTGGCAGCGCTTTCGCGACGGACGTTTCCGCGATCAACGCGAGTTATTCGGTCGGCTGGCGCGCGACGGGCAACGGCCGATGGTCGCCATGGTCGCCTGTTGTG
>JBDSBS010000603.1:0-4018 GCA_039921435.1 Planctomycetota bacterium
TCGAAGCCGAACTCGAGGAGTTCACGTTCAAGACGGTCAAGGACGGTGGCCGCGCCGCGAAGATGGGGGTGCAGAAGGGCGACGTGCTCAAGAAGGTCGGCGGGCAGGAGATCGAGAGCCTACGCCAGCTCTTCCAGTTCGCGCGCGAGTCTGAAGGCGACGACGTGACCTTCACGTTCCAGCGCGGCGCGAAGACGTTCGACGCGAAGATGAAGAAGGGCGATCTGCCGGAAGCGCCGGGGCGCGGTGGCGAACGCGGCGGCCAGACGCCTAGTGACACGGTGCCGCAAGGTCGCGGGCGCGGCGGCGAGCGCTGATTCGCTAACTCGTGCCGGCCATTGCGCGGCCAGAGACATAGTCGGTGAAGCCGAGCGTCTCGCCCGGCGTCACCGGCACGCCGAGCAGTTGGAAGCACCGCTCGCGCGCGAGGCCAAAGATGCGCAGCGACTCCGTGTCGGCCGTCTGCTGGCAACGGTGGCCCATCTGCCGCGTGAAGTCGACCGCGGCGAGACCTTCGGCAAACACGCCGAGGTTGTGCTTCTAGTAGTCTCCGCGCGCCGTCACCGCGCGTTCGGCCTGCGCGAACAGCTGGCCGAAGCGCTCGAGTGCCTTGACCACGAACGACTGCTGCCGCAGTTCCTTCTGCAGATGTTCGACGTCGAGGTGCTGGTCTTGCAGGTAGCTCTCGACCCACAGGTTGTAGTAGCTCGCGACGTCGAAGTCCCACTTGGCGCGCAGCAGGTCGAAGCTGCCGAACAGCTCGTACTGGTCCTTGTAGAGCGGCAGGTTGGCCGCGTAGCGAAACTGCAGGTAGGCGTCGTAGAGCAGCTGTCGATCGCGGTAGGGTTCGCCGGCCAGGTCGCGCTCGACGAGATCCGTGACGTAGTCATTGGCGAGCGTGATGAAGTCGCTGCCCGGGCTGTAGAACGGATCGGTGAATGCGGCGGCTTCGCCGATCACGGCCCAACGGTCGCCAAACCACTGTTTGGTGCCGTACGCGAGCTGGCCGTAGCCGCCAAAGTCGAGCCACTCGGCATCGGCGAGCAGGTCGCGCAGCGCCTGGTGGCCGTTGCAGAAAGCGCGCAGACCGTTCTGGGTCAGGACTTCGCGCGACAGTCGGCGGATGTCGCCGACGACACCGAGGCTCGTGACGCCGCCGCGCAGTGGAATCAGCCAGATCCAGTAGCCGCGGTGCACGAAGTGAACGGTGGAGAGGCGGCGCGAAGTGTTGTGCGTGCGGTTGCGCCAGGTCTGGTCAACGTGGGGGCCGTCGAGGTCGGCTATGCCTCGCAGCCTCGCCCACGACGCGAGGCAGTTGTGTTCGGTCACGGGTCGCCGCAGGCCCAGTTGCTTCTGCAACAAGCCCGCGCGACCCGACGCGTCTGTGACCCAGCGTGCGGTCGCCGTGTGCTGACGACCATTCTGCTCGAAGGTGACGCGGTGTGGTTCGCCGAGCTCGATGCCGACGACCTTGGCGCCTTCGTGCAGTTCCGCCCCGCGCGCGCGAGCATCGTCGCGCAGGTAGCGTTCGAGCGCCTGACGGTCGAGTTGGAAGCTCGGGTGGAACGGCAGCGACAGGCTGCCGATCTCGCTCATTTCCGGCAGCGTCGCGTCCTTCGTGGCGCGGTCGAAGAAGAAGCGCAGCCCGTTCTTGGGCAGGTGGTGTTCGTAGAGGTAGGTCGACAAGCCCAGCTTGCGCACCATGTAGTTGGAGAACAGTTCGACGGTCGCTTCGCCAACCTTGTACGAAGTCTCGGTCGAACGTTCGCAGCAGAGCAGGCGCAGGTGGGGCAGCCGAAGTCGCAGTTGGCGCAGTAGCAGGCCGCCGGCCAGACCGCCGCCGAGGATTGCGACATCGAAGTCGGTCTTCATCGCGCGGCCTCGAGCATGGTCCAGGCCGCTGCCCCGCCGGCGGCCAACGCCGAACAGAGTACGCGCTGCGCTTTCATGTGGCCGCCGAAGGGTGTGATGCCGAGCGCCGGATCGGGCTCGCTGCACGCGGGTGGCCGCGCGAACTCGCTGCCGTGCAGTGCCAACAATGCCGCCGCGATCGTCCCGCCGCCGTACTCGCCGTGCACGGCCTTTGGCACCAACACCGGCGGACCGTGCCGAAGGGCCTGACGCAGGATGCCCGCCTCGAGCGCATCAGCTTGGCGGGCGCCGGATGCGGTGCTGACGACGGCGTCGACGCTGCTCAGTGCATCGCCGATGCGTTCGCCGAGGGTCGCCGCGAGACCGTGTGCATCGCGACCGAAGCTGGCGCGGCCCTCGGTCGGCTCGAACGCGCGCACCGATGGACCGTTGCGAGCGAGCACGCGGGCGCCGCGCGCGCGCGCTGCGTCGGCGGCCTCGAGCACGACGATCGTCGCACCTTCGCCGGCGAGCATGCCCGTGCGGCGGCGGTCGAACGGCCGCGGCAGTTCGCCGTGCGGGGCGGGCCGCACGAGCGCACGGAAGCGATCCAGGATCGCGTGGGACAGAGAGCTCATCTCGTCGACGGCGCCCGCGAGGCAGATGTCGGCGCGCGCCCGCGCGACATCTTCGGCGCCCTGTATAAGCGCGAGCAACGGCCCCGCTTCGCGCTGGCAGATCGTGCTGTTGGCGCCGCGCGCGCCGAGGTCGATCGCGACCTGGCCCGCGGCGGCGTTGGCCACGCAGTCCGTGAACAGGAACGGCGAGGCGGCTTTGCCACCCTTCTCGAGAATCTGCCGCGCGAGCTGTTCGGTGAAGGCGCCAGGACCGAAGGCGGTCGCCAGCGAGATCGCCGTTCGTTCGCCGCGCACATCGCCGAGCCCGGCGTGCTGCAGCGCCATGCGCGCGGCTGCAACCGCGTACTGGGACAGGTTGCTCATGCGGCGTGCGGCCTGGGGCGAAAGCCACGGCGACAGATCGAGCGGACCGCAGGCCGCGAACTCGGTCGCACTGTTGGCGCGGTGGTAGCCCGCAGTGCGGTCGATCGGCTTGGTCAGCGCCTCGCCTCGCTGCAACGCAGTCGCGAGGTCGGCCATGCCGATCCCGAACGGGCCGAGGCAGCCGACGCCCGTGATGACGACCTCGCGCGTGTTCACGGCCGGTGACTCCGCAGCAGCACGACGGCGTTGTTGCCGCCGAAGGCGAGGTTCGTCGACAGACCGACGTTGTGAACCGGCAGTTCGCGGGCTTCGTGCAGCACGACGTCGAGATCGAGCGAGGTATCGGCGTCTTCGTCACCGGCGGTCGGCGGCAGGCGGCGGTGCACGATCGACAGCGCCGTCAGCACGGCTTCGATGCCGCCCGCAGCGCCGAGCAAGTGGCCGACGAGGCTCTTGGTCGAGGTGACGGGAATGCTGGCCGCGCGCGAGCCGAACACGGCGTGCATGGCCTTGCTCTCGGCGTCGTCGTTGTGGGCCGTGCCCGTGCCGTGGGCGTTGACGAAGGTGACGTCATCGGGCGACAGCCCTGCCTCGCGCAGGGCTTCGCGGATTGCCGCGGCAGCGCCGAGACCGTTCGGCTCGGGCGCCGAGACGTGGTGCGCGTCGCACGATCGACCGGCGCCGACCAGTTCGCAGAGCACCGTGGCGCCGCGCGCGCGCGCGTGGGCGAGCGTCTCGAGCAGCAGCACGCCAGCACCCTCGCCGATGGAGAGTCCGGCGCGCGAGAAGCGGAACGGCCGCGTCGGCTGCGCGTCGATCGCGCGCAGGCTGTTGAAGCCCGCGTACGTCGTTTCGCACAGTTCGTCAGCGCCGCCGGCGATCGCCACGTCGATCTCACCGCTGCGCAGCGCGTCGAGCGCCGCACCGATCGCGATGTTCGCCGAGGTGCAGGCTGTCGAGTACGTGACGACGGGGCCGTGCACGCCGAGGTCGCGCGCGACGGCGGTGCCAGGCCCATCGTTCTGCTGCGCGGCGAGTGGACGCAGGTTGCCTTCGCGCCGTTGCAGCAGGTCGGCGAGGAACCGTTCCGCCTCGTAGAGCGCGCCCGTGCTGCTGCCGAAGAACACGCCGGCGCGCGGCGTGTGCAACCGGGCCACCGGCAACGA
>JBDSBS010000604.1:0-13579 GCA_039921435.1 Planctomycetota bacterium
CCGGCTCCGAGCGCACTGCCGAGCGTGCGGCTGGGGCACGTCTGTGCAAGAGCGGGAGCGACGCCGACGGCGAACAAGATGGGGAGCAGGGCTTTGTACATGATCAAGTCTCCGGGGAAGGGTCTGCCCGCGCCGGATCGGGCGCACCTCCAAGACGGGCGCCCCGCGGCAGCGGGCTGGGCGCAGCATATCAGGGGATTCCGATGTCGTGGCATCGGACTGGCTTCGTCGGCTTCGTCGACACGACCCTGAGAACGCGCACCAGCGGGCGAGTTCACGTTCCCACGTTCTGTTGCCGGCGTGGCACTCCGTTAGGATGGCGTCTCTCGGTTCCTCGTCACTCGCTCGTTCCATGCACAACGAACTGCAGGCCCTGGGTGCGGCCGCGGCTCTCGCGACCGCAATCCTGGCAGCACGATTCCTGCGCGCCGATCGCGCCAAGCTCATGGCCGCGGTTGGGTTGGCGGCGCTCGTTGCCACCGCTTCGATCTGGGCGTTGGCGACGCAGACGCGCACGCTTCCCGAGGCCGAGGTGAAGACGCGCCCCATCGAGGTTCCGTACGACGGCTACGTCACGTCCACGAAGTGCCGCGCCTGCCACCCGCACGAGTACGACACGTGGCACGACTCCTACCACCGCAAGATGACGCAGCGAGCCACCCCGCAATCGGTGCTCGGCAACTTCGACGACATGCGACTGACGCTCGATGGCAAGGACTACCACCTGCTGCGCGAGGGTGACGAGTTCTGGGTCGAGATGGACAATCCGGTGACGACGCTCGTCAATGCCCAGGCTCGCGTGCGCGAACGCATCGCGATGACCACGGGCTCGCACAACATGCAGGCCTACTGGTTCGAGACCGGGTTCACGCGGACCATGGGGCTCATGCCGTTCACGTGGTTGATCGCCGAGCAGCGTTGGACCTCGCGCCGCGCGGTGTTCGTGCTGCCGTCCACCGATCCCGTCGTGCCTGGACTCGGCACTTGGAGCATGGTCTGCCTCAAGTGCCATGCGACGCATTCGCGGCCGCGCATCGACTACGAGGGCTACGTCGAACGTGGGCACGACACGCACATAGCCGAGCTCGGCATCGCCTGCGAGGCGTGCCACGGTCCGGCGGAGTCGCACGTTGCCGCCAACCAGAACCCGGCGCGCCGCTACTCCATGCACTTGTCCGGCGATGCCGACCCGACCATCGTCAATCCCTCGCGTCTCGATCCCGAACGCTCGACCCAGGTTTGCGGCCAATGCCACGGCCAGTACGACTACCGGTTCACCGAGGCGACTATGGCCGCCTGGTTCAAGAACGGTTTCGCCTATCGGCCTGGGGACGACGTCCTGAAGCACCGCACGATCAAGTTCGAAGGCGACGAGCAGTTCTGGTCGGATGGGCTCATTCGGGTGGCCGGGCGCGAATACAACTCGCTGCTCGGTTCGGGCTGCCACGACCGCGGCAAGATGACGTGTCTGTCCTGTCACGTACTGCACCAACCTGTTGACGACCCGCGGCCGCGTCAGGAGTGGGCGAACGATCAGTTGCGCAACATCTCCGGCGACCAGACCTGCCTGCAGTGCCACGAGTCGTACGCCAAGGACATCCCGGCCCACAGCCACCACGCGGCCGACTCCGAAGGCAGCCGTTGCCAGAACTGTCATATGCCGCACACGACGTACGGGCTCATGAAGGGCGTGCGCAACCACCGCATCGCGAGCCCCAGTGTGCAGTCGACGATTGCGACGGGTCGCCCCAATGCGTGCAACCAGTGCCACCTCGACCAGACGCTCGAGTGGACGGCGGAGCACCTGCACGGGTGGTACGGCACCGAGGTGCCCAAGCTCGGTACCGACGACAAGGAGATCGCCGCGACCGTGCAGTGGGTGCTGAAAGGCGACGCCGCGCAGCGGGCACTCATGGCTTGGAGCCTCGGCTGGGATTCGGCGCAGCGGGCTTCGGGCAGCGAGTGGATGGTGCCCTACCTCGTCGAACTGATGGACGATCCCTACGAGGTCGTGCGCACCATCGCCCAACGTTCGCTGCGCACGTTGCCGGGCTATGGCGACTTCCGCCACGACCTGAATGGCGCGCAAGAAGCGCGCAGCGCCGCCAAGGTCGCGGCCCTATCCTCTTGGCGGCAGGCGCGCGCTGCGCTCGGCGAGGCTCGGGGCCCGCGGGTGCTCTTTGCGGCCGATGGCAGCCTGCGCGAAGACCTGTTCGCCCGCCTGTTGCGGCAACGCAATAATCGCCTGGTGAGATTGTTCGAGTAGCCTTCGAGAAGCCCTCCATGGAAGTGATGCAACGCAATCGCAGCTTCGGCTGGTGGTCCCTGCTCTGCTGGCTCTCGCTCGGCATGCTGCTCGAGGTGATGCACGGCTTCAAGGTCGGTTGGTATCTCGACGTGGTCAACGACGCGCGCCGCTTGCAACTGACGCTGGCTCACAGCCACGGGACTCTGCTCGCGCTGATCAACCTGGCCTTCGTCGCGAGCGCCGGCGCAGACTCGAGTCGCCTCGCTCGGGCCGGTGCGTGCCTGCGTTGGGCGGGCTTGTTGATGCCCCTGGGTTTCTTGTTCGGAGGGATGTTCGCGATGGGGCCGGACCCGTTCTTCGCCATCGTGCTCGTGCCGATCGGGGGCCTGTTCCTGTTCACGGGCGTGTTGCTGACGGTGCGGTCATTGGGCGGTGTGGATGCTTCGAACAGTGGGACCGCCGCGCCGAGCAGTGGGCCCGCGGCGCCGAGCAAGCCGACCAAGAAGGGCCGGTAGCCGATCCACCCGAGTCGTGGGGCGGATCGCTACGCGGGTGCGGCGCGGTGCAGCAGTACGACGATGGCGCCGTCATCGGTCATGCCACGCTGCGCCATGGTCTCTCGGATGCTCGCCAGCTCGGTCCTCGCGGCTGCGTTGGCAAGCGTGAGGTAGGGCGCGCTCTCTTCGTCGAAGAACGCGAAGTCGACCGGTGTCAGCTGCAGCAGATGCCGACATTCGAACGACAGGCCCTTGTCCGCGGGCATCGCGGCTCGGAAGCGTTCGGCGTCGAGCACGTCGTTGTGCACCATGCCGCCTTGCCGATCGATCGCCTTGAACCAGCGGTCCCACGTCAGTGCGGTGCGCTGCGATTCGATCGACACGTCGTACCACGGGTCGAGCAGCAGGATCGCTTTCTTCGCGACGCGCTCTGCCTCGGCGAGGTGTCGCACCAGATCGGTGAAGTGGTGGGCGCAGTACTCCGACACGACGAGGTCGAACGCGCCGTCGGCGAACGGCAAGTCCTCGGCCCGACCGACCTGCACCGCGAGTCCGGCGGCTCGCATGGCCGCGACCTTCTCCTTGTCGGGTTCGAGCCCTTCGGCGCGCACACCGGTGGCCGACATCGCGCGCAGCAGCCCACCGTCGCCCGAGCCGACCTCGAGCACGGAATGCGGGTGCTCGTCGAGCAACAGTCGGCGGAACTCGCGGCGATAGAACGTCTGCGGGCGCATCGTGGTAGCGCGCAGCCTATCGAGCTGGCAGCGACATGCGAGTGCCGGAGCGTGCGGCCCGATCGCTTTGCCGCGAGCCGCTCGAGTGACTCGTCAGTTGCCGATGACCAGCGTGGCAGCGTTGGACACCGCGAGTCCCAGCGCATTGACACCGGGCTCGAAGGTGACGCCTTGCAGGTAGAACGCTTTGCCGACGAGGCTGCCTTGCAGCGGGAGGTTGTAGCTCCAGGTTGCCGTGCCAGCGGTCGCCGGCACCACGACGAACAGGTCCGCACTCGTGTAGGTGCGGCAGTTGGGCATCCCAAACGGTGTCAGCAGCGCCGGCAGACTGCCGAACGCCCATTGCGTACGGCTCACGCCGACTGCGAGCAACGCAAACGGGATGCTCGGCGTCCCGTTGCTGATGTTCGCGGTCGTCGTCGTGCCGAGTCTCGGCGGAGCACCGGCAGTGAAGACCGGCGTGCCAGCACTGCCGGGGCAACCCATGCCGAACGGCTGGAACTGCGCGCCGTACTCCCACGTGTCGTCGATCAGGGCATTGGTGGCCTCCTTGCCGCCGAAGGTGACGATGCGATCGCGCACGAAGTCGTGCGTCATGCCAAACTCCCGGCGCGGCGGATAGATGCCGCCGTAGACGTTGTTGACCTGGGTCCAGTTGACGCCGTCGTGTTCCCACGTGTCGTTCATGATCTGGAATGTGTTCGGGTCGTACCCGCCGAACAGCACGCAGATGTTGCGGCCGAGGATCGGCACCATCTGGGCTCCTGCCCTCGGTGACGGGCGCACGCCTGAGTTCTGAATCACCGAGGTGCAACAGACCGTGGCCCGGGCCGTCGTCGAAGGCGGCGCGGATGCGTGCGAGGCGCGCGCCGGGCATGGCGTCCGCGTCCGCGGCGGTCGGTTGTGCAAAGGCTTCGAGCTGCAGCGTGCCGCGCGGCGACAGCGAGAGCAGAAGCGCTGTGGGCTGCTTGGCTGCGGACGGAGATGGCATCGGTCGCGTCGGAGGGAGCGACAGGGTAGTGGAACGGCCTCCCGAGTTCAGGCGCGGCGCGCGCGGTCAGGATATCGTTGCATCGCACTGGCGCAGAGACTCGCAGGGCTGCGTGGGCTGCGTGGCAGAGCGGAACGTCAGCGGTGCCCTGGTGCCCGTCAGCCGGGGCAGAGCATGGATCAGAACGAGCATGGCCCCGTGCTATACATGGCGGCCAGACCATGGCTACCCGCATCTTCCTGTCGGCCTCCCTCGCGTTCTTGTTCGTCGGTTGCCAAGCGCCTGGGCCCGTGCCCACGGCAGGCAGCGGCGTGACACCGCCGGCTGCTACTGCAACCGACAGCAAGCCCGCGGACGCGAGCAAGGCGCAGGACGAGGCGAAGCAAAAGGCGGAGGCGCGCCACCAGAAGCAGAAGGACCTGCGCAACAAGCAGCGCGAGCTCGAGTACGCGCGCGTCGAACAGAGAACGGGCGAACTCGATTGGCGCGTGCGCAGCATGACCGTGGAGGCATCGCAGCGGCGCACTGCGGCCGAGCTCGAGCGCGCGCGAGCCGAGCTCGACGTCTTCCAGAAGCAGGTCAAGCCGCGCGAGCTCGACGAGAAGCGTCTCTCGCTCGACGGCAGCACCTACCGCGCCGAGCACAACAAGGACGAGCTGGGCGAACTGACGACGATGTACGAGGCCGACGAGTTTGCGCGCGCGACCAAGGAACTCGTGCTCAAGCGCGGCCGGCGCGAACTGGAGATGGCCGAGCGCAGCCTCGAGATTGCTCGCAAGGAAATCGCACACTTCGAGCAGGTGCTGTTGCCGCAGCGCGAACGCGATCTGGTGCGCAAGGTGGGCGATGCCGAGCTCGAACAGAAGAAGGCCGAGATCGAGGCCGAGAAGGCGCGGCTCGAGCACGACGTGGTGGTGCGCAAGGCCGAGTTGCGCCTCAGCGACTTGCAGGAGGAGATCAAGGAACTGCAAGAGGCTCTGGCCAAGGAGTCGCCGTGAAGACGAGACATTGGCCGTTGGCCCTGGTTGCGGAGCTGGTTGCTGCACTGCTCGCCGCGTCCATGATTGCCGAAGAGACTGTTGCCCAAGAGGTTGTTGCCCGAGCGCCTGTCGCCCAAGAGCCTGCCGCACCGCCGCTCGACGGCGAAGCCGCCGCGCGAGCCGGCGTCGACAAGGCACTCGCGTTCTTCGTCAGCACGCAGCATCCCGACGGGTCCTGGGGTTCGACGTCCTGTGAGACGACGAGCGAGATGGTCTTTGCGATCGAAACGCACTACGCGTGGAGCGTGGCGGCGCACGGCCTGGCGACGATGGCACTGCTGCGCGCCAAGGAGACCCCGGAGCGGCGCGCGGCGCTCGACAAGGCCGTGCGTTGGATGTGCAACTGTCGCATGACGCAGCGCGGCACCAGTTGGGACAACGACGCCGTCTGGGGCTGGCTCTACGGCACCGTCGCGATGTCGACGATCGCGCAGGATCCGCGCTACACGACCGACGACTGGCGCGGCCCCGTCGGTCACCGCGGGCGCGAGTTCGCCGGGTGGTTGGCAAAGAACCAGGAGCCACTCGGCGGCTTCGGCTACTACGACGACCCGCCGTACACGCGCCGGCCGAAGTGGGGCACGAGCTTCGCCACCGCGGCCGTGATGCCGGCCCTAGCGATGTCGGAACGGTTCGGTTGGCTCGAGGATTCGGCCACTCGCGAGCGAGCGGCCACCTACGTGCGGCGCTGCCGGTTGCCGAACGGTGCCTACGAGTACGACCTCAGCCCGGTGCCGCGCATGAACGGCGGCGAGCACATCAACGATGTCAAAGGCAGCCTCGGTCGCATCCAGGTGTGCAATTGGGGCCTGCGAGCCAGCGGGGATGCTGGGATCACCGACGCCATGCTGCGAACGGGGCTCGAGCAGTTCTTCGAGCACCACCGCTTCCTCGAGGTCGCGCGCATGCGCCCGATCCCGCACGAGGCCTACTACATGAACGCGGGCTACTTCTTCTTCTTCGGCCACTACTACTGTGGACTAGCGATCGAGCTGCTGCCGGCGGACGAGCGGGCGCCGTTCCGCGCCAAGCTGCGGCAGAAGGTTTTGCAGACACAGCGGGTCGACGGTTCCTACTGCGACTTCCTGGGGTCGAGCTACATGGTGACCGCGGCCACGGCGTTCGCCACCCTGGGGCTGCTGGCTGGTCTGTGAGCCTCTTGTGCTCAGAATCGTGAACGGCGTTTCCGATTCTCGGACCAGTGGCTCACGTTGAGCTGCGGGTCAAGCCCGCGTTGGGGGTCGGCCCCGGCGGGTGGAGAGCGACGCTGGAAGAGCAGGGCGTTTGGCGGGGCCAGGCCTCGACGACGCGGGCCGGATCGGACCGATTTGTTCGGCTTGCCTCAGGCAACGTTGACCACCCCAGGCACCTAGCCTATCGTCGCTCGGCTTTTCCCACGGCAGTGCCCCCCAAACCTTGCGCAAGACGATCCCCATCGGCCCGGGCCTGCAGATCGGTGGCGACTCGTTCGTCGTCATGGCGGGGCCATGCGCGGTCGAAACCAGGGACCTGCTCTTCCGCGCGGCCGACGCCGTGTTGGCAGCCGGTGCCAGCGTACTGCGCGGCGGCGCCTACAAGCCCCGCACTTCGCCCAAGTCGTTTCAGGGCCTGGGCGAAGAGGGGCTGCGTCTGCTTTCGGAAGCGTCCGAGCGCACGGGGCTGCCGGTCGTCACCGAGGTCATGGACCCGCGCGACGTCGGCCTGGTCGCTTCGCACGCGGCCATCCTGCAAGTCGGCAGCCGCAACATGCAGAACTTCCCGCTGCTGCGCGAGGTCGGACGCCAGAGCAAGCCCGTGCTGTTGAAGCGCGGCGCCTCGGCGACGCTCGACGAGCTGTTGCTGGCGGCCGACTACATCCTGCAGGAAGGCAACGAGAACGTCATGCTGTGCGAACGCGGCGTGCGCACGTTCGATCCCTCGACGCGCTACCTGCTCGACCTGGCCGCGGTGCCCGTGCTGAGGCAGCGCACAGCGCTGCCGATCCTCGTCGACCCGAGCCACGGCACCGGTTCGGCCGATCTCGTGCCCGCGATGGCGAAGGCGGCGCTCGTCGCTGGCGCCGACGGATTGCTGATCGAAGTGCACGCGGCGCCCGAACTGGCCCTGTGCGATGGCAAGCAGGCGCTGCGTCCCGAAGAATTCGCAAAACTTGCAGCAGAATTGAGGCGGCTCGTTCCCATGTGTGGGAGGCGGTGGTCGCGTTCCCTGACCGTCGGTCAGGCGATCTCCGCCGAGCAGTCGACTGGTGCTGGCTCTTCGCCACGGATCAGCTCGACGATGGGGACGTTCGACGACGACGAGGTCATTGCACCGTGACGCACCGCGCCCGTAAGCCGTACATCGCCGGAAATTGGAAGATGAACCTCGACCGCGCCAGGTCGCTGGACCTCATCAAGACCGTCAAGGGGCGTCTTGGTGACGGGGGCGACCGCGAAGTCGCTTTCTTCGTGCCGGCGATCTACCTGGCCGATGTGACTGCTGTGGCGCAGGGTTCGCCGCTCGGGGTCGGGGGCCAGAACATCTGGTACGAGGCGAGCGGCGCCTTCACGGGTGAGCTCGCGGCAAGCATGTTGCGCGAGGTCGGTGCCGACCGGGTCCTCATCGGCCACAGCGAGCGACGGCACGTCTTCCACGAACCCGACGAATGGATGGGCCGCAAGGTCCGCGCGGCGCTCGACCACGATCTGCTGCCGATCTACTGCATCGGCGAGACCCTCGACGAACGCAAGGGCAACCGAACCGACCGCGTCTTGAAGCGCCAACTGGAAACCGGTTTCGAGAAGGTCCGGTCCGAGGACTCGCACCGCCTGACCATCGCCTACGAGCCGGTGTGGGCGATCGGGACCGGCGAGACCGCAACCAGCGAGCAGGTCGCGCTGGCGCATCGCGCCATCCGCAAATGGTTGGTGCAGCGCGTCGGCGAAGTGCCTTCCAACTCGGTCCGCATCCTCTACGGCGGCAGCGTCAAACCCGACAACGCCAAGGAGCTCATGGGCATCGACAGCGTCGATGGTCTGCTCGTCGGCGGCGCGAGCCTGCAGGCCGAGACCTTCCTGCCCATCATCGAATACGACGTCCGTTGAGCCGCCTCGCCGGCAATCGAGCAGCTTCGGTATCTCACCGAATATCTCCCCGAGAATCTGCGCGAGAATATCCCCCGAGTATCTCCGCGAGTGTCTCCCCTGAACGGCTCCTCGAACGTCGGTCCGAACCCGCCTAACTATCTAACTTGCCATGATCATTCTTCACTATGTTGCTTGGGTCTTGTTCTTCCTGTCCGCGATCCTGCTGACGGTCGTCATTCTGCTGCAGGAGTCGAAGGGCGGTGGTCTGGCGGAAGCGTTCGGCGGCGTCGGCGCCGAGACGTTCGGCGTCAAGACCGGTGGCATCAACCGCTTCACCTTCTTGCTGGCCGGCATCTTCTGCGGCTCGGCCATCGTCATCAGCTCGACTTGGAACGCGTGAGACCTGACACGAAGGAGCCGCGCCCGCGCGGCCCTTCGCCGGTTCGGTGCCGCCCATGGTCCGCCCTTCGAACAGCATGACGGGTGCCGGCTTCGCAGCCGGGCCGAGCGAGGTGGGGGATCTGCGCGTCGAGGTGCGCACCGTGAACGGTCGCGGCCTGGTCGTGAAGACGCGCCTGACGAGTGCGTGCGCGGGTTTCGACGCCGCCATCGAAGCGCTCGTGCGCGAGCGCCTGCACCGCGGCACGGTGACCGTCGTCCTCGAACGGCAAGCACAAGCGGTGGCTTTGCCCGACCGCGGCGTTCTGCGCGCCATTGCCGAGGAGTTGCGTGAACTCGCGAACGAGTTGCAGCTGCCGCCGCCGAGCCTCGCCGAAGTCGTGCAGCTGGCGAGCATGGCCCAACGGGGCGAAGTGTCAACGGCGCGCCCCATGCCGCCACGGGTGCACGCGCTGTGCAGCGCAGCCCTGGACGATCTCGATCGCCATCGAAGCAGCGACGGTGCGGGCACCGTCGAGGCCGTTCTGGCCGTTCTGGCCGAGTTCGATGGCCATTGCCAGGCGGCGCTGGGCCGGGCGCCGCAGGTTGCCGTGGCCTACCGCGATCGACTGCTGGCG
The DNA here is from genome assembly GCA_039921435.1 of Planctomycetota bacterium. GTDB lineage: Bacteria > Planctomycetota > UBA1135 > UBA1135 > UBA2386 > DASVAL01. The sequence continues at coordinate 9,592 of JBDSBS010000604.1, forward strand.
CGCGTCCAGGAGTTCGTGCAGAGCCACCTGCCGGCACCACCGCCGGCGTTCGACCTCGTGCGCGAGGTGGCGATCTACGCCGACCGCGTGGATGTCGCCGAAGAACTGCAGCGCCTGCGCGCGCACCTCGACGAGATCCGCGCCGTGCTCGCCCGCGGTGGCGAAGCCGGGCGGCGGGTAGAGTTCTTGCTGCAGGAGCTGCTGCGTGAGACCAACACGCTCGGCTCGAAGTCGCCGGACACGACCTTGTCCCACACGGCGGTGTCGATGAAGTCCTGCATCGACCGGCTCAAGGAACAAGTCGCCAATCTCGAATGAGCAGCGAACTCGAATGAGCAGTGAACGGGGCAAGCTGGTGGTGATCTCTGGCCCTTCAGGGGCCGGCAAGACCTCTGTGTGCCGCGCACTGAAGCAGCACCAAGACGTCGAGTTCTCGGTGTCGGCGACGACGCGCACGATGCGCCAAGGCGAGCGCGATGGCGTCGACTACCACTTCTTGTCGCGCGAGGACTTCCAGCGCCGGCTCGGCGAAAACCAGTTCCTCGAGTGGGCGACCTACAACGGCAACCTCTACGGCACGCCGCGCTGGCCGATGGACACGGCGCTGGCGCAGGGCAAGACGTTCCTCGTCGAGATCGAGGTGAAGGGCACGCGGCAGCTGCGCGAGCGCGGCATCCCGGGCCTGTACCTGTTCATCGCTCCGCCCGACATCGCCGAACTGCGCCGCCGGCTCGAGCGGCGCGGCAGCAACGACGCCGAGGAAATCTCGCAGCGCGTGCGCATCGCCGAGGACGAGATCGCCGCTGCCCAGGAAAAGGTCGCCGGTCAGCCGATCTACGACCTGACGATCGTCAACGAGGATCTGCAGGTCACGATCCGTCGCGTGCAGGAGCTGCTCTGGCCATGACGATGCGCGTCTTGCTCGGCGTCGGCGCGGGCATCGCGGCCTACAAGGTCGCCTTCCTGGCCAGTCGACTCGTGCAGCGAGGCGCGCAGGTGCGCGTGGCAATGACAGCCAAGGCCACCGAGTTCGTCGGGCCCGCGACGTTCGAAGGCTTGACTGGTCGCAAGGTGATCCTGTCGTCGACGCAAGTCGATGCGGATGGCTGCGTGCCGCACATCGACGCGGCGAAGTGGGCCGACGTCTACGCGATCGCGCCGGCGACTGCCGACTTGTTGGCGAAGGTGGCGGCGGGTGCGGCCGACGACCCGGTGTCGCTGCTGGCGATGACGTGTCGCTGCCCGCTGCTCTTGTGCCCGGCCATGAACGACGCCATGTGGCTGGCAGCCTCGGTGCAGGCCAACGTCGCTCGCCTGCGCGAACGCGGCGTGCAGTTCCTGGGGCCGGTCACCGGCCACCTCGCGGAAGGCTACGACGCGATCGGCCGCATGGTCGAGCCAGAAGCGATCCACGACCGCCTCGAAGCCCTCGCGGCGCGGTCCACGTGACCGAGCCGGCGGGCAGTGCCGACGAGAACCCGGGCCGTGCCTACGAGATTCGCGGGGCGGCCGCGGCCGAAGCGCTCGACTGGCTGCATGTGCACGCCGAGGTGCAGGGTGTGTGGGAAGGCGACGACGCCATCACCGTCTGGCTCGCCGAACCGTTGCCCGAGTTGCCGCAGTCCGGGCTCAGCGTGCGCGAGATCGCGATCAAGGTCGAGGACCTGGCGATCACGGGTTTGGAACGGGACACCTCGATCCTGGTAGCGCCGGACCTGCTCGTTCGCCCGCCGTGGGTCGATCGCCCGGTCGCGTTCGCCGGTATCGAGCTCGTCGTGCCGCGCGGCAATGCGTTCGGCAGCGGCGAGCACGCCAGCACCCGCGCCGCCTTGCGGTGTCTGCACCGCCTCTGGGACGCTCCGGCGAGCCTGGCCGACGTCGGTACAGGCTCTGGCATCCTCGCTCTTTACGCAGTCGTGCGCGGTTGTGCCCGCGTGCAAGGCTGCGACATCGAAGCGCCGTCGGTGCTCGCCGCGCGAGCGTTGCTGCCGGGCGCCGCTGTGCACCTCGGTGGACCCGAGACGCTGCAGCCCGCCGATTGTGTGATTGCCAACATGACCTCCAGCGAGCTGCACGCCGCGTTGCCCGCGATCCTCGCTCGTTGGACGGGCCGCAGCGCCCTCGTGCTGTGCGGCCTGCGCGAAGCTGAAGTGGAGCCGATGCGAGCGCGCATCGACCGCGTGCCGGCCTCGACCGAGACGGTCGAGGCGTTCACGGCCCTGGGTTTCCGCTGACGTCGGGCGCGTCGTGCGATCAGGGGCGACGCGCCGGATCGGTGGGCGACAGATACACATCGAAGCGCACCCGTTCGCCGGCGACAGAAAAGGCCACACCGTCAGCGAGGGGGGGCAGGTCGTGATGTCGCTTGACGACGACGCGTTCGCGCGCGACGGCTCGCGCTGCGGCGAACAAGGCCGCCGTGTCTTCGGCGGCACCGGCCAGGGCGCGACAGACCTGCATCTCCTTCTTGACCTGCGCGCGGCCGGCCGTCGCGAACATCGGATCCAGGTAGACGACCTCGGGTGCAGCGGCGCCCGACAGTATGCCCAGCCACGCGGTCGAGTCGGTCGCCAGCACTTCCAGGTGCCCGGCGAAGGCCGAGATGGAGGCGGCATCGTGCGCCAAAAACGCCAGGGCCGGAATCCGCTCGATGGCAGTGACCCTGCAGCCGAGGTGGGCGAGCACCATCGCGTCGCGACACAGCCCAGCCGTCGCATCCACGACCGTGAGCGACACTTGCCCCCTGGTCAAGCCAATGGCTCTTGGCAACGGTTCGTCGCGGCGCGAGCTGCGAAGTCGACGCGCGAGCGGGCCCGAGCGCAGGTCGAGCTCGATGGCCATCGCTTCGGGGCCCGCTGGCGAGCAAAGCTTCATGCGGTGGGCAGTACGGGTAAGCTGCCAGACGGTCGGATCCCGTTCCGTCGCGACCTGCACCCCGAAATGGGCGGCCAGCTCGAGGTCCCCTTCGCGCAACGGCGGCGCAAGGGTTACTTCCGGCGCTCGCCAGCTAGGTGGCATTCGCACTTCGTTCGGTAGGCCGATTCTCGAACATTGCGAACAGAATGCCCCGATCCCACGTCCAATGCCACGGACTGCCGCTGCTCGCGGATTCGCCTCTCGCCTTGTCCTGCGAGCCGCCTCTCATGCCGAAGTGTTAGACTTTCGCAGATCGTGATCCCCGCGTGAGCCGCCCCCCGATCCATGTGGGCGGGCTCACAATCGTCTCGCCCCGATTCCTCGTTGGCTCCTTCCGCAACCTCCCTCATCCTCCCGAAACCCATGCGGCGTCTGCACCTCAAGCTTTTCTACCTCCGAACCCGCCTGAAGCGTGAAGCCCAGGGCGTTACTGCCAAGATCCTCGGCGTCCGTCCGGCGACCATGTCGCACCTCGAGCAAGGCCGGTCTCTGCCGACCTTGCCGATGTTGCTCGCCTTGTGCAAGCACTACGACGTCACGCCGACCTACCTTCTCGACGACGAGCGTCCGATCGATCCCCGGAGTCGTGATCGCTGGAGCGAACGCGACAACGTCGTCGCCCGGGGCAACTGGCTCGAGGTCCCCGAGGGGGCGCTGGTCTCGACCCAGGACGGTGCCCGCCTCGTCGCCGTGCAGCCCGGCGCGCGCTACTACGACGCCAGTGCGCAGGCCCAACGCATGACCTGCCCGAATGCTGCGGCCGCCAAGGACTTGGAGGCCTCTCTGCACGCCGCCGGTCGCCAGCGCGACGGCGAACTCGAAGAGACACTCGCGCGCGAGCTGCAAGGACAACGCAAGCCGCGCACCAAGCCCGTCGCCAAAAGCGTGCTTAAGAGCGCTGTGGCGCAAATGGCCCAAGGGTAAGCCGCCCCGCCCGCGAAGCGGCGCGGCTCAGGATTCCCTGAGAGCCGTCGCAACGCGGGCGAACGTCACGAACGAGGCGACGCAGCCAGTCCGCTGCGACGTTTAGGCTTGAGCTCGGCAGTCAGTCCGCTCCACAGGCCGCACCAGT
>JBDSBS010000605.1:0-6614 GCA_039921435.1 Planctomycetota bacterium
CGCAAGTCACCGTGCTGGAGCTCCGCCGCCGTATCCCGCAACAGCAGCCAATTCTGGAAGCAGCCACCTGTGAGGACCACGGTGGTCGCGTCCGCCCGCTGCGCAAGCAGCTCCACGGCCCGCGCCACGGCGGCGGCGACCGAGCGGTGGAACGCGGCCGCGATGGACACTTTGTCACCACCGTCGCGTCGATCGTCGACCACGGCTTGCAGCAGCGGCCGCCAATCGAGCTGGTCACCATCGATGGGAAAGGGATAGACCGCGGTCGACGAACCGGCACTGCGCGCCAGGTGTTCGAGCCAGATGGCGGCCTGTGCTTCGAACGTGATCTCGCGAGTGAAACCCAACAGAGCAGCCACGGCGTCGAACAGGCGGCCCATCGACGTCGTCGAAAACACCCGCACACCCTTCTGCACCAACTGCGTGGCGGCGGCAAAACGTTCCGAGAACACGAATGGCGGCGCGGTGAGATCGCCCGCGTCGACCTGGTGCAGATAACCCGCAGCGGCCTGCATGGGGTGTCGGGTGGCGGCATCTCCGCCAGGCAGGCTTGCAGGGCGCAAGTGCATGGCGCGATGCAACCCCGCGCGCAGTGAGCCCGTGAAGAACTCGCCGCCCCAGAGCGTGCCATCGTCACCAAGACCGCTGCCGTCGCCGACTACGGCCACGACCTGTTCGTCCCAGGCGCCGCGTTCGGCCAGCACGCTGGCGACGTGGGCCCGGTGGTGCTGCACGGCGAGCCGAGGGCCGGCGGGCAACAACTCGGCGAGTCGGCTCGAGGCGTACTCGGGGTGCAGATCGTGGGCGATGAGCACCGCACCACGATCGAGGTCGTAGATCGCCAGCAGGTCAGCAACGGCCTCGGCGTGGGCGCGCCGCGCTTCGAGATGATGCAGGTCGCCGAGGTGGGCACTGACGATCGCGTGTTGGCCCGCGACGAGGGTCACGGTGTTCTTGAGGTCGCCGCCGAGGGCCAGAATCGGCCGAGTCGTCGGAATGTGCGCGACGGCGCCCGGCGCGAGGCCGCGCGATCGACGCAGCACCATGGGCCCGAACGGGCCCGAGCGCACCACCGAATCGTCGACGCGGCGCGCGATGCCGCGTTCGCCGACCAGAAAGCCGTCCACCATCGGCTGAAGACGTGCGCGGGCGTCGTCGTCGCGATACGCGATCGGCTCGCTCGAGCGATTGGCGCTGGTCATGACGAGGGCCTCCGGAGCGCCGGCGGCAAACAACAGCTCGTGCAGCGGGGTCGAGGGCAACATGACGCCGAGGTCGCGATTGTCGGGAGCCACGCCGGGCAGCGTCCGGCGCGCGGGTGCGAGCACGATCGGTCGCTCGGCACCCGTCAGCAGTCGTTCGGCCGCTTCGTCGAGTTCGACGAGCCGCCGCGCCGCGGCCAGATCGCGGGCGAGGATCGCAAACGGCTTCTGCTTGCGGACCTTGGCTGCGCGCAGTCGCGCGACGGCAGCCGCGTCGAAGGCGTCGCAGGCGAGGTGGTAGCCGCCGGTTCCCTTGATGGCCAGGATGCGCCCCCCGACCAGGCGCTGCGCCGCCGCCTCGATGGCTTTGCGGTCGCCGCCGGTCACACGGTCCCCTTCGATCAGCGCGTAGCGCGGGCCGCAGGCCGAGCACGCAACGGGTTGCGCGTGGAACCGACGGTTGCCAGGGTCCGCGAACTCGGCCGCGCATTCGCCGCAGGGCGGCCACGGCTGCATCGTCGTCGTCGCGCGGTCGTAGGGCAGGCGCAACACGATGCTGTAGCGCGGCCCGCAGCGCGTGCAGTTGTTGTAGGCGTGGAAGAAGTGGCGGTCGTTCGGATCGAGGATCTCGCGGCGACAGTCGTCGCACGGGGCCAGGTCGGGCGCGATCTCGACGGTCGCCGGACCACCGGCGCTGGCTCGGATGGCGAACGCGTCACAGGGCTCCAGCGCCGTCGGGTGCACGATCAATGACTCGATGCGGGCGGTCGGTGGCGCCTCGACGCGCAGCGCCGCGACGAAGCCGTCGAGCGTCACGGCGTCGCCCTCAGCGTGCACGAGTACGCCGTTGCCATCGTTGCAGACCCAACCCTGAACGCCGCGGCGCACCGCGACTCGATGCACGTGCGGACGGAACCCGACCCCCTGCACGGCACCGCGGATCTGGATCCGCACGGCTGCGAGTCGCGCAATCACGACGGCAGCGCCGCATCGATGGCCTCGCGCAGCACGTGGGTGATGCTTGCCTGCACTTCCTGGATCCGATGGACCGACGGCGAGGGTACGACGAACTTGAAGTCGACCCGGCCCGGCTCGGCTACAAGGCCGCCGTCGCGGCCAGCCAACGCCACGGTGAGAAGCCCGCGCTTGTTCGCTTCGGCCAGCGCGTGGTTGACGTTCGCCGAACTGCCGCTGGTCGAAAAGCCGACCGCGACGTCACCGGCCCGGGCATGGGACACCAGTTGCCGCAGGAATATCGCCTCGGCACCGATGTCGTTGGCGATGGCGGAGACGACCGCAACCTCCGCGGCCAGCGAAATCGCGGGCACCGGACGCAGTGGCCCACTCGGCGGCATCGTGCAGTCATAGGCGAAGTCGGTCGCGGCGGTCGCCGAGCCGCCGTTGCCGAACGCGAGGATGCGGCCACCGGCTTCGAGGCGCGCTGCGATTGCGATCGCTGCTCGAGCCAGCTCGGCGGCAAGTCCTGCGGCGCACTGCGCGCGCAGGGCACCGCCGTCCTGCGCCTTGGTGATGATCTGGGTCGCGACTTCGCTCGCCAGCGTCGCTTGTTGTTCGGACCGAGGCACCAGTCCGGACCCGAGGAACGGGTAGAGGAATGCAGCACCACCGGCGTCGTGGTCCATGCCACGATGTTCGCCGAAGACGTGCACGACCTCCCAGAGCACGTGGTAGACGGTCATCAGCAGCTCCTGATGGACGAACGCATCGCTCGTCGGAGCCGGCAACTCCAGGTCGGCAGCGCCGTCACCGGCAGCTCGCCCACTGGGTACAGCCATGGTCAAAGCGCCGTGTTCGCGCGCCAACTGCAGGAACGGCGCGAGCCGTGGATCGCCCGACGGAGGCCCGAACGCGAGCACCACGTCGCCCTCTTGCACGAGCACGGCAAGCGACTGCAGATCCGACCCGGACACGTCCAACGCCGGCAGCGCCGGCTTGCCGACGATGCCCGGGTGCACGAACTCGACGGCGACGTGTTGCGCATCGGTGACCTGCGCGCCACAGCCAAACGCGAGCAGTCGGCCGTCGACGAACAGGCGCTCCGCGGCTTGTTGCGCAAACTGCGCCAACGATCCGGCGTGCGCGGCGAAAAACGGTCCGCTGATCGCCGCGCGTGCGAGCAGACGTTCGGAGATGAAGTCGACGAGCGTACGGTCCATGGTCGGCAGTCAGCAGATCCTCGGCAGCGGATCGCCCACGAGCATGTCGACGACGCGCTTGCCGCCGAGTTCCGAGCGCGAGTAGACCACCCTGCCGCCGCCGTCGCCCACCCGCCCGATGATCGCCGCGCGCTCACCACCGGGCACGGCACGCCACGCGGCGAGCGCTGCCTCGGCCGCATCCTCGGCAACGACCGCGAGGCACTGGCCCTCGTTGGCGATGTGCAGCGGGTCGAGACCGAGCAGTTCGCAGGCACCGCGCACGCCGTCGCGAATCGGGATCGCTCGTTCGTCGAGTTCGATGGCGAGGTCCGCGGCTTCGGCAAGTTCGTTGAGCGCCGTGCCGACACCGCCGCGCGTCGGATCGCGCATCCAGCGCAACGCCGCGGGCAAGGCCGCGCGCAGCGCCCGGGTGAAGGGCAGCACGGACCGCGTGTCCGATCGCAGGTCGACCTGCAGGTCGAGGTCGCCGCGCGCCAACAGGATCGTGATGCCGTGATCCCCGATCGGGCCGGTCAGCAGGATGCGATCGCCGGCGCACACCCGATCGGCACCGAGCTGCACGCGCGGATCGACGGCGCCGACCCCGGTCGTCACGATGTAGAGGCCATCGGCCTTGCCGTGCTCGACGACCTTGGTGTCGCCGCCGACGATGGCGACGCCAACAGCGAGCGCCGCCGCGGCCATCGCCTGCACTTCGTGCTCGAGTACCGTGCGCGCGAGCCCGGCCTCGAGCAGGAAGGCCGCCGTCAGCGCGATCGGATCGGCGCCGGCGACGGCGAGGTCGTTGATCGTGCCGTGCACGGCCAGCGTGCCGATCGAGCCGCCCGGAAACCGCAGCGGGCGCACGACGAACGCGTCGGTCGTGAGGGCCAGGCGCCCGTTCCCGAACGGCAGCTCGGCAGCGTCGGCGAGCCGCTCGAGCACCGGATTGCGGAACGCCGGCACGAACAACTCGTCGGTGAGCCGGCGCGACGCCCGCCCCCCGGCACCGTGGGCGAGCTCGATGAACGCACTGGGCGATACTGACTCGCCGGTCATCGATGGCGGTGCTGGTAGTGCGCGGCGCACGCCCCTTCGGACGAGACCATGAGCGCGCCGACCGGTGTCTCGGGCGTGCACTCGCGACCGAACAGTTTGCACTGCGCGGGCTGGAGGACGCCCTTGAGCACCTCGCCACACTGCGCGGCCTGCGGATCCGTCGCCTCGATGTGCGGGACCGAGAACTTGCGTTCGGTGTCCCAGCCGGCGAAGGACTCGCGCAGCGCGAGCGCCGACTGGGAGAGGAAGCCAAGGCCGCGCCACTCGAAAAACGGGCGCAGCTCGAAAACCTCGGCGAGCACGGCGAAGGCCGCCGGGTTGCCTTCCCACGGCACGACCCGCTCGTACTGGTTCTCGACCCGGGCGGTGCCGGCGACGAGCTGGCGCAGGACCAGCAGCACCGATTGCAGCATGTCGACGGGTTCGAAGCCGGAAACGACCGTCGGCTTGCCGTACCGCTCGGCGAGGAACTCGAACGGCCGGCAACCGATCACGGTGGCGACGTGCCCCGGCGCCAGGAACCCGTCGACCCGCAGACCCGGCGAATCGACGACTGCGCGCATGGCCGGCACGATCGTGACGTGATTGCACAACACCGAGAAGTTCGTGATGCCCCGTTCGCGCGCCAACCGCACCGTGAGCGCGGTCGATGGCGCCGTCGTCTCGAATCCGATCGCGAAGAACACGACTTCGCGGTCCGCGTTCTGCTCGGCGATGCGCAGCGCATCGAGCGGCGAGTAGACCATGCGCACGTCGAGCCCCTGGGCCTTGCGTTGCAGCGGCGTCCCGTTCGTTCCCGGCACCCGCAGCACATCGCCGAACGCCGTGAAGATCGCGTCGTGTCGTTCGGCGACCGCCAAGCCGGCTTCAACACGGCTCGTCGGCAACACACAGACCGGGCAGCCGGGCCCGTGCACGAACTCGATGCAGTCGGGCAGCAAGTCCGTCAGGCCGAACCGGAAGATCGCGTGCGTGTGGCCACCGCAGACCTCCATGATCCGGTAGGTGCGATCAGGGGCCGCACGGACGATTCGTTCGATCGCGGCGGCGGCAGCCTGCGACGACGCCGAGTCGCGGAAGTCGTCGACGTACTTCATTCCCGTGCCTCGGCGGAGTAGCCTCCAAACTCTTCGAGTTCTTCGCTCGCTTCGCCGAGTTGCCGCAAGAACTCCAACTGCGCAGCCGCCGCGGCTGCGTCGATCTTCGCCATGGCAAAACCCGCGTGGACCAGCACCCACTCATCGGTCGCCACCCCGCCGTCGGCGGCGAGCAGATCGACGTTGATCGTGCGCCGCACCGACGAGAAGTCGACGACGGCGAAGTGGCCGTCGGGGGTCACCTCGACGACCCGTGCTGGAATCGCGACACACATGGCTAATAACGCTCGACAGCAGCCCCCGCAGCAGCGGCCCCCGAAGCAACGGCCAGCAGTGCAGCGGTCGCACGGCGGAGGTTCAAGGTAGTGCGCCTCGCCGTCGCTGGGAAGGGAGGCACGGGCAAAACGACGGTGTCCGGCACGCTGGCGCGACTCGTGGGCCGCGCGCTCGGGCGCATCATCGCCATCGACGGTGATCCCAACCCCAACCTGTCGGTTGTCGTCGGCATCGCCCCGGAACATCGCGCGGCCCGCCTGCCGACCGACCTGCTCGTGGTCGACGAAGACAAGGACGGCAAGCGCCGCGCGAAGCTCGCCCGGTCGATTGGCGAGATCGTCGAGGAGTTCGCCGCCACCGGCCCGGACGGCGTCCAATTGCTCTGCATGGGCGAGGTCGACCACGCCGGTGCCGGTTGACTGTGCCGCTACCACGCGACGGTCCGGGAGATCGTCGGCGCTGCACTCGAGTCGGTCGACGCCCACGTGATTCTCGACATGGAGGCTTCGCTGGAGCACATGAGCCGCTCCACCGTGCGGAGCGTCGACACGCTGCTGGTCGTCACGGAGCCCTACTTTCGCTCGCTCGAGAGTGCCGGACGGCTGTTCCGGTTGGCTCGCGAACTGCCGATCCCGCGCATCGTCGCGCTGGCCAACAAGGTGCGCTCGCCGGCCGAAGAACGGGCCGTGACCGACTACCTGGCGGCGCAGCAGGTGGCATGCATCGGTGTGATCCCCTACGATGACGCAGTTCGCGATGCCGACGCTCAGGGTCGGCCGGTGTTGGACGTCGCACCTGACTGTCCCGCAGTCCGTGCCCTG
>JBDSBS010000606.1:0-2668 GCA_039921435.1 Planctomycetota bacterium
AGCGGTCGAGGTCCTTCGTGAACGCCTGGTCCAACTCGGCGTGGCGGAACTCGTCGTTCGGCGTGCGCCACGACGTACCCGGGATGGCGTCGAGGTCGACACCGCTGGCGTCGTTGGCAACAGCCAATCGTTCGAGCATCGCGGCGAACGGACTCTCGCCTTCGCCGCGCACGGTGGCGTCGATGAACGGGTGCTCGCGCAGGAACTGCTCGGGATGGTGCGGCACGTTGGCGCCGCCGAATACGACGAGACACTGCGGGTGCCGCCGCTTGACGCGTTCGGCGACCCGCAGACACAACTGCGCGTTCCACATCAGCGACGAGAACGCGGCGACGGCCGGCGCTTCGTAGCGGTCGACGAGCCGGTCCACGCGATCGTTGTGGAACAAGAATGGTGCCCATGCGAAGTGCTCGCGCACGAGGTCACTCTGCTCGGCGTTGGCGCGCAGAAGGCCCGACACGAGAGGCAGGTACGTCGCCCCGTTCATCAACAGGTTGAACTCACCGAGATAGACGTTGCGCTTGCCGTGGTTCGCCATGTTCCCTCTCCTCTCCCTAGGCTCGCTCGTGTCTGCCCGCCGCCGAGGCCTGCAGGCGCGCCAGCAGGCTGCGCCAGAAGACCTCGTGGTTGTAGTGCGAGACGGCGCGTCGGTGGCCCGCCGCCGCGATGGCCTGCCGTTCGTCTTCGTGCGTCAGGTAGTACGACGCCTTCTGGACGAGGTCTTCGTAGTCGCCGTACACGACGTACTCGACGCCGGGATCGAAGTAGTGGCTGACGTGGTGATTCACGTCGCACAGCAGCAAGGCACCGCAGTGCACGATCTCGAACACTCGGCCCTTGAGTTGGCGCGTGCGGTCCTTCGTCATCGCCAGCGAGATGCGCGACCTCTGGTACAACTGCGCGTATTCGGCGACCGACAGCACCCGGCCGGTGTCGGCGGCACTCGTCGCAAACATCCGCACTGCGACACGCGTCTCGTCACGGAGGCGATCGACCATGGCCTTGCGCTGCGACAGGTACCGCACCTCGCCGACCAGACTCACGCCGATGTCGCGCACACGCCCGGGATCGTGGAAGAAGCGCGGGTTCTTCGGCGTGTAGCACGGCCACGCGTTGGGTAGATCGAAGTCGTTGCCATCGAGCACGACGTTGAGGTCGGCCGTGCGGTAGTAGTCGGGCGTGGCCTGACTGATTTTTTTGTCGAGCCAGAAGAACGCGACGCGGCTGCCGCGCGCCTTCACCTGTTCGAGCAGCGCGATGCTCGGGTTGGCGCGGCTGTGGTAGTGCAGCGTGCACGCCAACACGTGTACGTCGGCCGTCGCTGGCGGCGAGATCTGCTCGAGCGGGATCGGCCGCGCTTCGTGGAAGCACTCGTCGTAGTGCACGACGTTGCTGGTCGCGAGCCCGGTCGCCGACAGCGTCTCGACGAGGTTGTCGAGGTTGATGGAGATGCCGGACTTTTCGTACTCGTGGGTGTACTTCTCGATCAGGAAAGTTACGTGCACGCGCGGTCGCGGCAGCGCCACGAGCGCGACCCCACCCTCGCTGGTCGTGTGCCACTCGACGTGGTGGTCGGGCGACCAGCGCAACAGCTGGTCCTGAACATCCGCGTAGCCTCCCACGCCGGCATCGGCATCGAGCAGCACGACGACCACTCCGCGACCGCGCGGCACCCAGAACAGCTCCTCGCGCAAGGTCGGCGCCAGCGGGTTGTGATGCCCGAACACGTACAGCGTGCGCTCGGGTCGCTGGCAGCGCAGGTCGGCGAGCACGCGGCTCGGCCGACCCTGCAAGATGCGGATGCGCCCCGCGTGCTCGCCCAGTGCGTCGCGCAACGCGGCGATTGCCTGCGGGCGCACGTCGATCGCGCTCACCGGCGGCCCGAGCTCGAGCAGTTCGCGCGTGAGTCCGTGGTGCGTGCACCCTGTCTGCACGATGGCTTCGATGCAACGGCCGGAGACCAGTTCGCGCAGGCGCACCGCGAGGTTCCCGGCCGCGACGACTGGCGCGCTGCAGGCCGTCATGGGTAGCTCCGTTCGGCCACGTTCGCGAGCAGGAAGTCGACGAGCTCGTCCATCGTCGCGAGCAGTTCCATCGGGTTGCCCGGGTAGTCCCAGAACGGCGCGTGCAGCCGCGCGTCGTAGCCGCACAGCGCCTTGGGCTTCCAGCGGTTGGCTTCGGTCAGCGTGCAGACGAACGGATCGAGCGTCGTGCCGACGAGCGCTTCGCAGGCCTCACTCGCGTGGCACCGCTGGGTCCAAGTCCAGTGGGAGATGTCAACGATGCCCGGCGCCGCGGCCGGCGGCTGCGCGGTGCACAGGAGGTCGTGGTCCGGCAGCGCGCGCGCGACGCGCGCGAGGTCGTAGACGAACCAGCAATCGGGGTTGGCCGTGCGCGCCGTGTCCAGATAGATCGACGGGCGCCGCAGCGGCGAGCTTGGACTGGGCGCGGCGAAGTCGAGCATCGGCACCGCTTCTTGCTCGCCGAGAGCAACCGCGACGCCAAGCCGCCTGCAGTCGCGCCAGAACGCCTCCTTGACGTCGGGCCATTGGTAGGTCGGCACGGTGCCATTGCCGCCGAGCCACACCTCGAGACTGCGCACACCCGGCAGACACAGGGCGACGAGGTCGAGCGGCGCGCCATGCGTCGTGTTGCGAAACGGGCCCTC
>JBDSBS010000607.1:0-5350 GCA_039921435.1 Planctomycetota bacterium
GAACAAGACCATCGGTCAGCCGTGTGCGGGAAAATCGCACGCACGGTTGGAAAGGGGGGCTTGGTTGCTCGGGACTTGCTTCTTCAACAAGGCCCAGTAACCAAGCTCTACCAATGTTCACGCAGGCGGAGAGTTCGACTACGAGGTCTTCTGACTTATGGCGGCACGGGTTTGGGCCTGACGATCTGCAAGAAACTCGTCGAGTTGATGGATGGCCGTATCTGGGTGGAAAGCGAGCCGGGCCACGGCAGCTCCTTCCACTTCACCGTGTCGCTCGGAGTCGCCGAGGCGCAGGACGGGAGTGAACGTGCAGCACTGGACGAAGTCGACAGAACGCGGCCGGTAGTGCTCCCGGAGACACGGCGCCAACCGAGCGGCCTGTCTCCGTTCGAGCCATGCGAGTACTCTTGGCCGAGGACGGTGAAGTCAACAAGGTGGTGGCCGTGGCGCTACTCGAAGTCGTGGCCACTCGGTAGTCGTGGCCGAAGACGGTCTTGCTGCGGTCGAGATACACAGAAACGAATGTTCGATTCGATACGGTGCTGATGGACGTGCAGATGCCGCGCCTCGACGGCTACGCGGCCACCAAGATGATCCGCGAGCAGGAAGGTTCGTCTGGACGGCACGTCCCGATCATCGCGATGACCGCGAACGCGATGGAGCAGGAGCGCCAACGGTGCCTCGAAGCCGGCATGGACGACTACCTGGCCAAACCCGTGCGACCGGAGGAGTTGTTCGCGTGCTGGAGCGGTTCGCAGTCCGCAGCGATGACGATGTCGCGCCCGACCAGCTCGACCGGACGACTCAGCTCGTGCGCGACTCGATGCGGCACACTGACACGCTGCTGACACGGCGCACAATGCACGCGTGCCACACTGACGCCATGAACATCCACCCGCGAGTTGCGTTGCTCCTGCCTTTGCTCGCCGCGATCTGCACGGCTGTTGTCGCGCCGACGCAGTCGGCTCCCGGCGAACAGAAGCCCGTGGCGGCGCCGACCGCGCCGGCGCCGCATCACGACCCCTACTTCCAGCCGACTTCAGCCAAGTCGACCTCGCTCATGCCGCGGGTCATCATCCGCAATATTCGAGAGGATCGCGCCGGGGGTATCTGGTTCGCCACGTTTGGCGGCCCGATTCGATATGACGGTGAAGCTTTCACGAACTTCTCAGAAGAAGTGGGCCTGGCGAACACGCGCGTCTTTTCGGTGCTGGAAGATCGATCTGGTGCACTTTGGTTCGGTTCCATCACCGATGGCGTATCGCGCTATGACGGAAAGTCGTTTACGAAGTTCACGGACAAAGAGGGGCTGGCCAACAACGACGTTCTTTGGATCTTCGAAGATCGCGATGCACATGTCTGGTTCGGCACCGCCAACGGCGTCAATCGTTACGACGGGAAGTCGATGACCAACTTCACCACCGAGGATGGGCTCGTCCACAACTCGGTCTATACGATCTCCCAGGATGCTTCGGGGCGAATCTGGTTTGGAACTCAGGGCGGCATTTGCTCCTACGACGGGAAGTCGTTTTGTGATCTTGCCGACCAGGTCGGGAGATCGTTCGTGAATATCCGAACGATGGTTGCGGACCGATCGGGGAACCTCTGGTTTGGCGGCCAAGAGGGGGCCTTCCGTTACGACGGCAAGACTGTGACGACTTTCACTGCCAAGGACGGGCTGCTGGACGACTTCGTTGGCTCCATGATCGTCGATCGAGAGGGTAACCTCTGGCTGGGACATCCCGGGGGGTTCCCCGACTTCGCCGGAGGCGGCGCGAGTCGATATGACGGCAAGTCCTTCAAGCACTTCACCAAGAAGGACGGCCTCAACGGCGCCAACGTCTATTGCATGTTCGAAGACAAAGCCGGGCATATCTGGTTCGGTAGTGCCGATGCGGGCGCGTGCCGCTACGACGGCAAGACCTTCACCAGTTTCTCCGCAACGACCTCGACGGGGAAGTGACTCCAGGCACGGACCCCACCACGCCTTGGGCACCTTCAGCGGCGGCCTCTCTCGCTGCAATGGCACCACGTGGAGCTCAACCGCTGCAGACGCGCGGGCCTTCGCTTGACTGACCGAACGTGTCCGGATCCAGTCCTGAGATGGCCACACCCTCGCTGTTCGACCGGGACGGACTCGCCGCCATTCTCGCGCGCATCGAGCGCCTGCAACCCGACGCCAAGCGGCAATGGGGCAAGATGAACGCAGCACAGACGCTTGCGCACTGCCAGCAGCCGCTGCGAGTCGCGACTGGCGAACTGCCGCTGAAGCGCTCGCTGATCGGGTTCTTGTTCGGCAAGATGGCCAAGAAGAAGCTGCTCGCGCCGGCACCGTGGAAGCCCGGCATGCCGACGGCGCCGGAGTTCAAGGTCACCGAGCAACGCGACTTCGCGCGCGAGAAGGCGGCGCTCCGCGAGTGCGTCGAGAGGTTCGGCAAAGCCGGGCCCGCGGGACTCACGAAGCTGCCGCACCCGTTCTTCGGTCCACTGACTCAGGACGAGTGGCAGCAGCTGCAGTGGCGGCACCTCGACCACCATCTGCGGCAATTCGGCGTCTAAGCAGGCTCCGGGACTCGGGAATCTCGCGTCCCGCGTGCATCGCGACGACATCTTTTGGAGTGCACGCAGGCCGTCATTTCGGCGGCAGCGCGCTCCACTTGCCACGCTGCATTCCGTTTCGCGTCGTCTGCTGTCCCTCTGCTGCCTCACCTGTCTGCCAATCGACGTTGCCACGGTGCTGTTGGCCGCGGCGACCGCTCACGAGACCGACGTCACGCAGATGCCGAACCCACTCGGTGCCGGCATCCAGCGTTCGTATGCGGAGCATCAACCTGCGCGAGGTGATCCTGCGCCACGGCGGCGAGGCCCAGGACGCGCGCGCCAAGTTTGCGGCGTTGCGGCCCGAGGACCAGGCTGTGGTGATCGCGTTCCTCGAGTCGCTCGTGCTGTTTCCGCCGCCTGACACGGCGTCGAACCTCGATCCGGCCAACCCCGCCGCGCCGGGCTTCCCGCAGTTCGGCCACGGCAGCATCAAGCTGTCGGTGTTGTTCAACAATCCGAACGGGCCCGAGTAAGTGAGGGCGGCGGCTGCGCGGTTCGCGCCGCGGCCGCCGGCGATGGGGGGAATTGGGCCTCGTGACCGGGCCGGGCCAACTTGGGCTCGATGGCGGGCCAGGCGGCTCTCGCATTCCCGCCGCTCGGCCTCCATCCTCACCGCATGTCGAAGATCGACTACAGGCAGGCCGGCGTCGACTACGACAAGATCGATCCGCTGAAGATCCTGGCGCAGCAGGCGGCGGCGGCGACGGCCGTCAACTTGCGGCAGCACGGGCTCAGCGAAGTGGCCGCTTCGCGCGGCGAATCGGCTTACCTCGTCGATTGCGGCGCGTTCTATCTGGCGTCGATCACCGAGTGCCTCGGTTCGAAAGCGCTGGTCGCGGACGCGATGCGCGCGATAACCGGCAAGACCTACTACGACCAAATCGCCCAGGACACGTTGGCGATGGCGATCAACGATCTGATCACGGTCGGCGCGACGCCGGTGTCCGTTCATGCGTACTGGGCCGCGGGGGGCAGTGCTTGGTTCGACGATGCGCAGCGCGCCAAGGACCTCGTCGACGGCTGGCGCGCTGCCTGCGATGCGTGCTCGGTGTCGTGGGGCGGTGGCGAAACACCAGCGCTCGCCGGTGTGGTCGTCGACGACCGCATCGACCTCGCCGCGTCGTGCACAGGCCTCGTGCGGCCAAAGTCGCGGCTGACGCTCGGCGAACGGCTCGGCCCCGGCGATGCGATCGTGCTGCTGGCTTCGTCGGGCATCCACGCCAACGGCGTGTCGTTGGCGCGCAAGCTCGCCGAACGGTTGCCCGGTGGCTATGCCACGCCGCTGCCGAGCGGGGCCCTGTTTGGCGAGGCCTTGCTGGCGCCGACCGTTCTCTATGCGCCGGTCACCGAAGCGTTGGCAAAGGCCGACATCGTTCCGCACTACCAGGCCAACATCACGGGCCACGGCTGGCGCAAGATCATGCGCCATCCGGCTGTTCTCACATATCGCTTCCACACGCTGCCAGACGTGCCCGAGGTGTTGCGCTTCTTGCAGCAGGAGACCGGCAGCGACGACCGCGCCGCCTACGGCAACTTGAACATGGGTGCCGGCTACGCGCTGTTCGTGGCCGCTGGCGACGCGGAGCGCTGCGTGCAGATTGCGCACGCCAATGGTGTGGGCGCGTGCCTTGCCGGCGGCGTCGAGGCTGGGCCGAAGCAAGTCGTGTTGACAAAGCTCGGCCTCGTGTTCGGCGCCGACGACCTGCACGTGCGCGCCTGAGGCGGCGTCACCGCAAGCTCGCACGCGCTGCTGGTCAGGCGGGAACGAGTAGGATCCGCGCATGGTGATCTGCAAGGGAGCCGCATCGACCCTGCTCGCGTGCTGTCTGGCGGCGGTCGTTCCCGCTCAACAACGCAGCCCGTTCTTCGCGACCGTGGTCGGGCCGGATGGCGAACGCATCGCAGGAGCCGAAGTGACGTGCGTGTTCACGCCCAACCTGTTTTCGGTTGGCGAGGCCGACGTCACAGCCGCGGTAGCCGACGGTCGCGGTCGGGTGCGTTGCGATCTCGTTGTGGGCAGGCTCTATCAAGCGTGGGCGATCGGATCCGCCGACAACGAAGGCGTTCGCTGCGTCAGCGAATCGGTGCCACTTGCGGCGGCTGGGCGTGTGATGGAACTGTCGGCATTCGAGCGAGTGGTGCCGCGCAAGGTGGGGGTCGGTGGGCTAGCGGCCTGGCGCGAGGTCGGCGGCGTCGGCTTGCGTTGGTTTCCCGATGCGAGCCAGGATCTGCACGTCGATTTGCCCATGCCGGCGGGCGACGAAGTGACGTTGCCGCCATCGCCGCGTGCGGTCGCATGCCTCGGCGTTCGCGACGCCGCGGGCGAGGTGATGGTCACTGTCAGGATCGAACCCAAAGCACTCGGACGCCGCGAGTTTGCGCCGCCGATGCAAGTGCGCGCCGTAGTCTGGAACGAACGAGGCGAGGCGGTGCCGGACGCCCTCATCGAGCACTGCGTCGGACTGACGCTGACCTGGGGACTGTTTGCCAATTCGCAGTTGGTCGATCGCTACCGCGTGGCGGGACGGACCGGTCCGGATGGAATGGTTACGTTCCACGTGCCCAAGCCTGCAAGCCCGCCGGGGCTGATACTCCAAGCGAGCCGTCGCGATTTCGGGTGGCACCATGTGTCGATTGCCGAACCCGGCACCGTGAAGTTCTTCCTTCGCTCCGTGGAGCCGATCGGCCTGCGCGTCTCTGGCGTCGAGGGCGATGTCAGCATGTCGGCCACGGCAGGGTTCACCGTTGC
>JBDSBS010000608.1:0-3531 GCA_039921435.1 Planctomycetota bacterium
CAGTGCAAGGACGAACTGCAGCAGCTCGCCGCGGCAGTGCGCACGTTCCGGCTGCAGGAACGACCAGGGCAGACCGTGACGCCGGCCCAGTTGGCGGCTGCGCAGAACGACGGCAAGGCGATTTACTCGGGGCCCGTGTCGGACCCGTGGGGCCACAGCTACGTGCTGCGCAAGCGTGCGACGGGCGTGCGCTGGGAGGCGTTGAGTCTGGGGCAAGACGGCTTGCCCGACACGGACGACGACATGGTGGCGCAGGAACCGCGCGGCAGCTGATCAGACGATCAGACGGCCCGCTGCGCGCAACTCCCGCGCAACTCACCATTGCGGCTGCTTGCCGAGTTCCTTCGGCCGGCTCTTGTCCTGCGCGACCTGCCAGCCGGTCCAGAACGCGAGCCGGGCGATTGCCTCCATGGCCACGTAGTCGAGGCGATCGGCCGAGTCTGTGACCTGGTGGTAGTCGGGGTGTTCGCCGTCGCAGAAGAACACGACGGGCACGTCCTTCTTGGCGAAGTTGTAGTGGTCGCTGCGCGCGTAGTACTGGTCGCCGCTCGTGAACGTGATCCCGAACTTCGCCCCGAGCGCAACGCCATCGCGCACGATCGTCGAGTACTTCTCGTGGTCGTGGCTCGGCGTCACCTGCATGAGGATGTTGCCGTTCTGCTGGCCGGCGCGGCCGATCATGTCAATGTTGATGTCGGCGACTATCTTGTCGAGCGGCCAGGTCGGGTTGTCGGCGAACCACGCGGAGCCCCACAGGCCGAGTTCTTCGCCGCTGACCGACAAGAACACGATCGAACGCTCCGGCCGTTCGCCGCCCTTGGCGTAGGCCTCGGCGATCTCGAGCAGGCCAGCGGTGCCGCTCGCGTTGTCGTCGGCGCCGTTGAAGACATCGCCGTCGAGGCGCTTGCCGACGTGGTCGTGGTGGGCCGAGTAGACGACGGCTTCGCTCTTCTTGCCCGTGCCCTCGAGCACGGCGACGACGTTGCTGGCCTGGCCCTTCGGGTCCTGCTTGACGACGATGGCGAGCTTGGCGGTCGCCTTGTCGTTGACGATCTCGGTGGTCGGGGCGCCGTTGTCGTCGAGCCCGATGCCGAGGTGCGCGAACAATCGCTTGCTGTGCGCCGCCGACAAGACGAACAGCGGCACGCGCACTTGCAGGCTCGCGCCCTTGCCGCCGTACTCGAGCCGAGCGTGATCGGGCAGCAGTGCCTTGTAGTTGAGCGTGTTGCCGAACGGTCCCTGGTCGTCGAGCAGGCAGACGACGCCGGCCGAGGCGCCGCGGCCGCCGAGCTTCTGCGAGATGTCCAGGAAGCGTTGGATCGCCTGCAAGTCGCTGCCCGCACCGCGGCCGCCCTGCAGCCCGTGCAAGACGACGAGCGGCAGCTTGCCTTCGAGGTTGGCCGAGATCTGGTCGGCGCTGCCGTTGCCGCACCAGACGAAGCGCCCGCTCAGGGTGACCTTCATGGCTGAGCCGTCGTTGAGCACGGCGAAGTCGGTCGTCACCTTCTGGTCGCCGAACGCGAGCGAGGTCGCGGGGTCGAGGTAGGTGCGCACGAGCGGGTAGTTCTGCAGGAAGCCGCGCTTGTCGCCCAGCGGCTTGAGGCCGAGCTTCTTGAAGTGCTCGGCTACGTAGCGGGCGGTGTCGTTCTGACCCTTGCTGCTCGTGAAGCGACCGGCTCGCTCGTCACAGGCGAGCCAATAGGCGTGGGTGCGCAAGTTGTTGCGGTCGATCAGGGCCGCGTGCGGCGGCGCGCCCTCGGGCAGTGCGGCCGGTGGGCCAAGGTCGGGCAGCTCGGGCGGTGCGGCTGTGCCACCGCCGGCCGGGGCTTGAGCGAGCAGAGCCCCGACGAGTTGGGCCCAGACGAGTTGGGCCCAGACGAGTTGGGCCCCCGCAAGTGCCAGGACTAGGGCCAACGTGCGTTGCAGCATGCGCGCATGCTACTGGCTGCTCGGAGCAGCAGTAGTCGCGGTGACCTTTGGTACGCGGCGCAGCGCCAGCGGGCGACTCTTCTTGCGCAGGCGCAGGTTCAAGAACTCGACGAAGATGCTGAAGCCCATCGCGAAGTAGACGTAGCCCTTCGGGATGTGCATGCCCGTCGATTCACCGACGAGCGTGAAGCCGATCAGTAACAGGAAGCTCAGCGCCAGCATCTTCACGGTCGGATGGGCCTCGACGAACGTGCAGATCGGATTCACGAACGCGATCATGACGCCGACCGAGATCAGCACGGCGATCACCATGACGGCGATGTGGTCTGCCATGCCGACGGCCGTGATCACTGAGTCGAGCGAGAACACCATGTCGAGCAGGGCGATCTGGAACAGCACGCCGCCGAACGTTGCGATGTTCTTGCCGCCTTCGGCGTCGTCTTCGTCGCCCGCGAGCTTGTGGTGGATCTCGGAACTGCTCTTCCACATCAAGAACAAGCCGCCGCCGAGCAGGATCAGGTCGCGCCCGGAGACGCCGTGCTCGAACACGGTGAACCAGGGCTTCGTCAGCCGCATGATCAGGCTGATCGTCAACAGCAGCAGGATGCGCATGATCATCGCCAGAAGCAGTCCGAGCCGGCGCGCCTTGGGCTGTTGTTCGGTTGGCAGTCGTCCGGTCAGGATCGACACGAAGACGATGTTGTCGATGCCCAGCACGATCTCGAGGAACGTCAGGGTCAGCAGCGCGATCCAGGCACTCGGCAGGTAGATCCATTCCATGGCGCGCCGACCGTAGCGGGCTTTGCTGCGCGGTGCGAGTCAGTTGCCGGAAGCCGACGCGCTGTGCTCACTTGGTTCGGCGCACACGTTCGATGGCGGCCGTCGCGGCCTGCCGCACCGCCGGGCGCATCGACTCGAGCATGCTCTCGACGCGCGCCAGCGAGTCCGCGGTCGCCCAGCGTTCGATGGCCCGAGCGACGACATCGGGATCGTCGTGCGCCAAGACATGCGACAGGAGGTCGGCCTTGGTCTCGGGCGTCTGCTCGCACTCGAGTAGGGCCGCGGCGGCCGCCGCCTGAATCGCCTCGTCGAGCCACAACTGCATCGAGACTGTCATGAACTCACCGCGCTCGAACGGACTCCGCTTGGGGTGTTCGGAGCGAACTGTCTGCACGAGCAGGTTGCGGGCCCGCTCGGTCGCAGGGTCTGCCGGTGCATGTGCGATCTCGGTGCTGCGTTCGGCCAGGTCGTGCGCGGCGGCCAGCCGAACGGCTGCGTTGTCGTGCAGCAGGTAGGCGGCGAAGGCGTCGAGCCCGTCGGGACACCCGATCGTCAGGCGCGCGTACGCTTCGCGATGCACACCGGTCATATGTCCCCCTCGACTCGTCGTCCACGACATGCGCGCCCAGGTCCAGGTGTCGCCTCCGTTCGCGGCAAGCGCGTGGCGCACTTCGCGGTGCTCGGCTTCGGGCAGGACGCGACCGACTCGGCCCAGCAGCCGAACGAGCCGATCGGGTGCCTTGTCGCCGCCGGTCCGATACCGGTCGACCAGCAGCGGCCAAGCTGATGTGCCGGCGGCCAGCACGGTCCGTTCGGCTGTGG
>JBDSBS010000609.1:0-2805 GCA_039921435.1 Planctomycetota bacterium
TCGACGAACTCGGCGACCGTGCACGGCAACGGTGGATCGAACGGCGGCTGCTGCGGCACGTAGCCGAGCCGGCGCCGGCCCGCCAACTCGTCGCCGAACAAGATCTCGCCACCGAACGGCCGCAGCACGCCCAACAGCGTCGCGACGAGGCTGGTCTTGCCGCTGCCGTTGTGACCGAGAACGAACCACGTCTGCCGGCATTCGATCTCGAGATCGACCCGCTCGAGCAACACGCGATCGTGCCCGACTCGCAACTCCCGGCACGCCAGTAGACATCCCATGGCCGACCGCATGTCACTTCGTGGTGTCGCGATTCGCCGCGTCGCGCATGGGCTGCAATGCATCGACAACCGCCCTCACGTTGTAGTCGACGAAGGCGATGTAGTGCTCGGTGCCCGGCACGGCACCGGGCTGATGCACCATCGCCGCGATCCGAGCCCCGGTGGCACGAGCGACGAGTGCTGCGTGCTGCGGCGCGAAGTACGGCGCTGACAAGATGGCCGTGATACCTCCGGTCCGCATGCGCTGCACGAGCGCCTCGAGGTGCGCCGTCGTCGGCGCGACGCCGGGCTTCGGCTCGAAGAATCCGGCCACCCGCAGACCAAAGCGTTCTGCGAAGTAGGGCCAGAGGTCGTGGTCGGCGACGAACTGCTTGCCGCGCAACGGCGACATCGCTGCAAACCAGCCGCCCAGCCGGGCGAGATCACCTTGGGCTCGCAAGACATCGCTCAGGGTGCCCGCACCAAACAACAGCCCAAGCTTTTCGGCGTCGTTCTCGTAGAGCGCGGCCATGTCCTTGCCCACCATCGCGATGGCCATATCCTCTCGGAACTTCGAGAAGTTGGCGGCAAACACGCCGCGCTCGGCGGGCCACAGCGTTGCAAATCGATCGCGCAACAGTGCCGCCACCTGCAGGCCGCAGAGTGGATCGAGCAGGTAGTGCGGACTGCCGCCAGCGTGCACGTCGCCGTAGCTGCGGTCCACGAGGCCCGTCGGTACCTCGAGTGCGCGCACGGCAGCGCTGGCATCGATGCGACCGGGCCCGCCGGCAAGAACCGCCGGATTGCGCGCGTTGCCGACCAGCACGGGCAGCCATCCGATTTCGAGTTCGCGCCCCGTTTCGACCAACACTTCGGTGCGGTTGACGATTCGCACCATGCTCGGACGGGACTCGACGAAGTGCGGATCGTCGGTTCCCCTCGCGAGCGAAGTGACCCGCACGGAGTCGCCGCCGACCGCGCGAGAGAGGGCCGCGAGATCCGGCGTCGTGCATGCGACGAGGTGCTGCGCCGGCGCGCTGGCGAGACACGAAACCCAGAACCACGTGAAGACGAGACCGCGGAGGCAGATGGACATCAGTAAGCGTGTGGCGGGTGGGAGCCGATCAAGACCTCGAAACCGAGCCACACCGAATGTGCTTCTCGGCCGAGATGGTCGCTGTCGTCGTAGTTGTACTGCAACCGCACGCGCGAGAACTCTGACGGGTGGTAGGCGAGCATCGGCGAGACACGCACGCGGTCGGTGCGAAACGCATCGGCGTCGCGATCAAACGTCCGCGCGGTCGCATCGTAGCTTGCTCGTCCACCCGACACCAAGTCGACGCGCACGCCCGCGGCCCAGTTCTCCTGAAAGCCATAGAGCATCTGCAAGTAGCCGCCGTAGTCGCGCAGGGTTTTGCCCGGCAGGGTGACCGGATCGAGTGGATCGGAATCATCGGTTTGTTCGGCGGCATCGAAGGCGCGGGACATGACTTCGCCCTGCAGCTTGAAGAACGGATACCCACGTCGATTGTCGGCAGGCCGCCAACGGAAGACGAAGTCCCCACCGAAGATCAGCGTGTCGGCATCGGGACCAGTCGCATTGGGACCGAACAGCGCCGACACACCGAGGCCCAGGCTGCTGGTTTCGCCGAGATCGAACGCGGCCAACGCCCGCGCGGTGTAGACCAAATCGTTGCCGCTGCGAACCTCGCGTTCCTCGAAGAATCGGCCACCGATCGGCTGCTCGGAGTAGACCTTGTCGTTGGCGAGGAAGCTGCGCATCGTCTCCCCATTCGCGTTGTGCACGCCGAAGAAGAGTTCCGTGTACGTGTCGGTCGGCAAGAGCCAGGACAAACGCGCCCCGGGGCCCCGCATGCCGTCGGCGCCAAACAGGCGCGAGTTGATGATGGGCTGATCCTGCCAATCCCAGGCGTGTGGGTGCACGGGGTTGATGCGGCCGAACTCCGTGAAGAACGTGCCGGCCTTCAGCTGCAGGTCCCAAGGCAGCTGTTGGGTAAGCAGGTAGGCCTCTTCGAGCTCTACCACCGTTTCGCCCGTGTCCCTATCCAGAAACGTGATGAGGTGGGCCTTGGCTTGAAGCCACGGGTCGACCGCACCGGCGAGCGACAGCTCCGCTTGTTGCAGCGTGAACCCACGCTTCTTCGGATCGTGGCCGCCCGCCTGCAGGTCAGCGAGCGTGCTGTCCCGCTCAGTCGAGCCACCCACCGCAGCGACGATGTCGAGGCTGACGTCGATCAAACGCAACGGACCAGACTGCATGCCCAATCCAACAGTCGCAGGTGCGGGCAGTGGCGCGGAGACCGGGTTGCCTTGATCTGGTACCTGCAACTCACGGAGCTTCTCGGTGGCGCGGTCCAACGCGTCGCGGCGCGTGGCAGGTGAGGCCGGATCCTGAGAGCGGGGGCTGCCGGCGAGCGCCCCCAGCACGAGTGAGAGGAGC
The DNA here is from genome assembly GCA_039921435.1 of Planctomycetota bacterium. GTDB lineage: Bacteria > Planctomycetota > UBA1135 > UBA1135 > UBA2386 > DASVAL01. The sequence continues at coordinate 2,722 of JBDSBS010000609.1, forward strand.
ACGGTGCACGATGTCGTTGCGGGCATGTTCATGCGGATCCTCGGCGGTTCGCCTACGAAGTGCCGGCCGACGCCACAGAGTTCC
>JBDSBS010000610.1:0-8446 GCA_039921435.1 Planctomycetota bacterium
TGCACGGCCGCGCGCGGACGGATCGGCGCGGTGCGCTTCGAGCTGGTGGTCGGCCATTGCTTCGCACAGTTGCGCGGCGAGCCAGAGCCCGAGTCCACCCAGTTGCACTGCCTGCAGGTCAGGCGAATGGTTGGCGACGAACCAGAACGGCATGGCAAACACGAGCGCCGCCACCACCTGCGCCTGGTAGAACCAGAAGAACGAGGCATTGGCGCGCGCACCCCAGTGTTCGCGCATGGCGCGGTAGCGGCCGTCCTCGCGGTCGTGGCCGAAGACGCGGTGACGCAGCAGGTGCCAGGCCAGTCGCGCGCTCCAGATTCCCGAGAGACCGCCCGCGATGAGGCGCTGTACGACGGAGCCGTCGCCGCCGAGCGCGCTGCCGACGCCGAGTACCCCAATCGCGATGGCCCAGGCGGCGTCGACCGAGGTCGCGTTCTGCGTGCGGGTCTGGCGCCACCAGAGGCCGAGGAACGCGATGGGGACAGCCACGAGTGTGATGCCGACCGGTGCGGTAAGCTGGCTCCAGTTGATCGAGGTGCTGTCCAGCATGCGCTTTCCGAGTTCGGCTGTTGACGCCCGATGGATGCAGCCGGTTGCATCCACGCCGCGCGCGAGGACGAAGATCCCTCGTCCGGTTCCACGCCACCCTTACCGTCCTGTGACTTCCAGCGCCACGTCTTCCAACGCCACGTCTTCCAGCGCCACGTCTTCCAGCGCCACCATCGAACGACCACCGTCTGCTCCCAACGCACCCGGCGCCGAGTCCGCGAGCGGTCGAAGCATGCAGCGCATCGCGTGGGGCCGCATCGTGCCGTTCTTGTGCATGCACGCGGCGTGCGGCCTCGTCGTCGTCGTCGGCTGGAGCCCGGTCGCAGTGGGCGTCTGCGTCGGCCTGTACCTCGTGCGCATGTTCGGCGTCACAGCGTTCTACCACCGCTACTTCTCGCACCGTGCGTTCCGCGCGGGCCGCATCGTGCAGTTCTGCGGCGCTCTGCTCGGGGCCTCGGCAGTGCAGCGTGGACCTCTGTGGTGGGCAGCGCATCATCGCAAGCACCATCGCCACGCCGACACGGCCCACGACGCGCATTCACCGAACGCGCACGGCTTTTTGTGGTCGCACGTCGGCTGGTTTGCGTCGCCGCAGCACTTCGCCACGGATCTCGACCAGGTGCGCGACTTCGCGAAATGCCCCGAGCTGCGCTGGCTCGACCGCTGGGACCTCGCCGTGCCGTTGGCGCTGCTCGCGGCGCTGCTGCTGCTCGGTTGGCTGCTCGAGGCGCACACTCCAGAGCTCGGCACGAGTGCTGCGCAGATGGCGGTATGGGGCTTCTGCATCTCGACGACTGCGCTGTTCCATGTGACTTCGTCGGTCAACAGCCTCGCGCACCTGCTCGGGCGTCGCGTATGGCCGACCGGCGACCACAGCCGCAATTCGTTCGTGCTCGCATTGCTGACGCTCGGCGAAGGTTGGCACAACAACCACCACTGGTGTCCTGGCAGCGTGCGGCAGGGCTTTCGCTGGTGGGAGATCGACATCTCGTTCTACGTTCTTCGCGCACTCGCCGTTGTCGGATTGGTCAGCGATCTGCGGCCGCTGCCCGCGCGGGCTCGCGCCAGCGAACGTCGGATTCGCGGATGACGCGCGCGGCAGCGATACTGGGTCCGGGTCGCAAGCGGCTCGCAATCGTCGGTACGGGCATCGCGGGGCTGTTGGCTGCGGAACGGTTGTGCCGCGCGCACGACGTCGTCGTGTTCGAAGCGGACACGCGCATCGGCGGCCACACCCACACCGTCGAGGTGCAGGGGCCTGAAGGCCCGGTCGCGGTCGACACGGGCTTCATCGTCTGCAACGATCGCGCATACCCAGGCTTCTTGGCCTTGATGGCGCGGCTCGGCGTCGCACTGCGTGCATCGACGATGAGCTTCAGCGTGCGATGCGAACGCACGGGCCTCGAATACAACGGCGGTTCTTTCGGGCAACTCTTCGCCCAGCGGCGCAACCTGCTGCGTCCGCGGTTTTGGGGCATGCTGCGCGACATCCTGCGGTTCCACGCCAAAGCACCGGGGTTGGCCGACAGTGACGCGACCTTGCGCGACGTGCTGCAGCAGGGTGGCTTCGGCGCGGCGTTCGGCGAGCACTATTTGGTCCCGATGATGGCGGCGATCTGGTCGGCCGAGCCGCAGCGGCTCATGTCGATGCCGGCGCGCTTCTTCGTGCGCTTCTTCGACAACCACGGCATGCTGCAGGTGAACGGACGACCCCAGTGGTTCACGGTCGTTGGCGGTAGCCGCAGCTACCTCGGGCCACTCTCGGCACCGTTCGCGAATCGCATACGCTTGCGTGCACCCGTCGTCGCGCTGCGCCGCACGGGCGACTCGGTGTTCGTGCAGGTCGCGGGTCAACCTGAAGAGCGCTTCGACGCGGCCGTGGTCGCGACGCACAGCGACCAGGCGCTGCGTCTGCTCGCGGACCCTGGCGATGCCGAACGCGCCGTGCTCGCTGCCATTCCGTACCAGGAGAACGACGTCGTGCTGCACACGGATACACGGCTCCTGCCGCGCCGGCAGCGAGCCTGGGCGGCGTGGAACTACCACCTCTGCGAAGTCGCCGCGCCGCGCGCTACAGTCACGTACTGCATGAACATCCTGCAGGGACTGCCGGGGCCGGTGACCTACAACGTCACACTCAACCGCAGTGACGCCATCGACCCGGACAAGGTGCTGCGGCGCTTCGTCTACCACCATCCGGTGTTCGACGCGGCTGGTGCCGCGGCGCAGGCGCGCGTGGCGGACGTCAACGGCAGAGCTCGCGTCTGGTTCTGCGGCGCGTGGTGCGGCTTCGGCTTCCACGAAGACGCCGTGCAGTCGGCGCTGCGGGTCGCGGCAGACTTCGGCCTCGCGGAGAGTGTGCAGGGAGCGGTGGCATGAGCACCTTCACGCCAGCGGTCGGCGCGACCCCTGTCGTCGCCAATGCCGGCAGGTCGACTGCGGCAGCAGGTCGCGATGCGCGCGTGCTGCACAGCTGCCTCTATTTCGGCAAGGTGCAGCACCGGAGGTTCGGCACTGTGCGCCGCGACTTTGCGGTACGCTTGTACTTCGCCTACCTCGATCTCGACGAGCTCGACAGTGCCTTTGCGGGCAGGTGGTGGTGGTCGGCCAGGCGGCCGGCACCGATGTGGTTTCGCCGCCGCGACTACTTCGGATCGCCCGATCGGCCGCTCGCGGATGCGGTGCGCGATGCGGTGGAAGAACGGCTCGGTGTGCGCCCGGCGGGCGCGGTACGGGTGCTCACCAATCTGCGTTGCCTTGGCTACGTCTTCAATCCGGTCAGCTTCTACTACTGCTTCGACCGCGACGAACGGCTTGCCGCAGTGCTGGCGCAGATCACCAACACGCCGTGGGGCGAGCGCCACCACTACGTCGTCGCCGCGGTGGGGCCGGGGGCGACGTTGCGGGCTCAGTTCCCAAAACAGTTCCACGTCAGTCCGTTCCAGCCAATGGAGCAGGACTACGGGTGGACGCTCGGCACACCGGGCGAACGACTGACCGTGCACATGGAGAATCGGGCGAACGGGGAAGTCATGTTCGATGCGACGCTGCAGGTCGAACGTCAGCCGTGGACGACGCGCAATCTGGTCGCGGCTGTGTTGCGTCACCCGTGCATGAGCGCCAAGGTCACGCTGTCGATCTACTTGCAGGCCTTGCTGCTGTGGTGGAAGAAGGCGCCGTTCCACGCGCATCCGAAGAAGCGGGGTGTGCGTTGACCGGGTCTATCCTCATCGCGCGGCCGGAAGCGGCCGTGCCGGCCGAGCAGCGCGAGCAGCCGACGTGGACGCAGCGTTTGCTGCGAGCTGCCGTCGTACAGAGGCTTCGTGGGCTGCGTTCGGGTGCGATCCGCTTGCGCTGTGCACTCGGCGAAGAACTCGTCGGCAACCCGCAGGGTGCGCTGGGTACGGTCGAGCTCGACGTGCGCGACCCCGTGTTCTGGAGCAGTCTCGTCGCACGCGGCGATCTCGGCGCCGGGGAGTGCTACGTCGCCGGCCACTGGTCTTCACCCGATGTCGTGCGGCTCCTGCGTCTCTTGGTGCGCGATCGCGACGTGCTGATCGGTGTCGACCGTTCGCTCTGGTCGTTGCCGCAGCGACTCCTGTTGCGCGCCGGACAGTGGCTTCGACAGAACACGCGTGCGGGCAGCCAGCGCAACGTCAAGGACCACTACGACCTCGGCGACGAACTGTTTGCACGCTTCCTCGATCCGTCGATGACGTACTCGTCGGCGTACTTCGAGCACGAAGGCCAATCGTTGGCCTGTGCGCAGGCCGCGAAGTTGCGGCGCTTGTGCCGACTCGTCGACCTGCAGCCTGGCGAGCGCCTGCTCGAGATCGGCACCGGTTGGGGCAGCCTCGCAGAGTGCGCCGCCGGCGAGTTCGGGGCCTCGGTGACGACGACGACGATCTCGCCCAACCAGTTCGCGCGCGCTCGCGAACGCGTGCGAGCAGCCGGGCTCGGTGACCGCGTCGAGCTGCTGCAGCAGGACTATCGCGACCTCTCTGGCACGTACGACAAGCTGCTTTCGTGCGAGATGATCGAAGCCGTCGGCGCCAAGTTCTTGCCGACCTACCTGCGCGCGTGTGCGTCGCGGCTGCGGCCGGGTGGCCTGCTCGGGCTGCAGGCGATCACGATCAGAGACCAGCACTACGCCTCGGCGCTGCGCGCGGTCGACTACATCAAGCGACACGTGTTCCCCGGCAGCTTCATTCCGTCGGTGACCGCGATCGTCGATGCGGCGACGAAGCACACGGACCTGCGGCTCGTGCAGATGGAGGACTTCGGCCAGCACTACGCGACGACGCTCGCTCTGTGGCGGCAGCGATTGCTGGCCGATCCGGAGCCGTTCTTGGCCCGCGGCGGCCAGGCTTTGCTGCGCGCCTGGGACTACTACTTCGCCTACTGCGAGAGCGGGTTTCGTGAGCGGCACATCGGGGTGTGTCACCTGCGGTTCGAGCGGGCTGGCGGCGTCGCTGCGCTCTGACACCGCGGCGCAGATCGCGCGGCCCAAATCACGCCTTCGTGGGCTTCTTCGTGTAGATGCCCTCCATCATCAGCGACCACTGAGCACCGTCCTGCGAGGACTCGATCGTGAACGCGACTTTGCCGCGGCGCAGGAAGGTGTGCGTGTAACGCGCCTTGCCCATCGGGCTCTCGTTCAGCCACACGAGCTTGTTGCCGGTCCACTGGCCCTTGGTCGCCGTGCAAGGCACGCCGCTCATCGAGTCCGACCAGTGCCACAGGTAGCAGTTCTCCTGTGCGTCATAGCCGAACACGCCGTGCCCGCTGAACTTCACCTTGCCGCCGCTCTTCTGCTCGTATTCCTGCGCGACGCCGAAGCCGCCCGCGATCGCGCGCGACTTATAGCGGCCCTTCCTCTTGCCGCCCTTCGGGTCCCACGGCGATGGATGCATGATCTCGTCGCCAGACCAATCGCCGATGAGGGCTTCGAGCTTCTTGTGGAACTTGGACGGCTTTGGCATCTTCATCATGAAGGTCTCCGGGAATGGTGAAGCGCGCATCGTGCTGGCCCCTGGCGGTTCGTCAATCGGGTTCGTCGCCTTGTCGACTCCGGGTCGGAGATTCACGCCCCGAAGTGCGTGCGCGCTGCCGCGACATCGGCTTCGATCTGCTCTCGCAACGCCGCCGCATTCGCGAACCGCCGCTCGGCGCGCAGTCGCTGCCGGAACGTCACCTCCAGCTCGCGCCCGTAGAGGTCGCGGTCGAAGTCGAGGATGTGGACCTCGAGCGTGACACCGTGCGAGCCCGCCGCGAACGTGGGCCGCGTGCCGAGGTTGGCCACCGCCGGGAACGTCGCGCCATCGACGATCGCTTCGACGGCATACACACCGGGCGGTGGCAGCACGGCCGCGAGCGTCGCGAGATTCGCGGTCGGGAAGCCGAGCCCGCGGCCACGCGCATCGCCGTGCACGACCTCCCCGAATGCGCCTGGGAACCGGCCGAGGTAGCGATGCGCGAGCGCCAGGTCGCCGCCCGAGATCGCGGCGCGGATCGCCGTCGACGACACCGGCTGGCCATCGACTTCGAACGGAGCACCCGTGTGCACTTCGAAGCCAAGTTCGCCGCCGATCTCGCGAAAGCACTGCGGCGTACCGGCCCGGTCCTTGCCGAGCGCCGAGTCGTAGCCGAGCAGCAGGCCGCGCGCGCGCAGGCTCTGCACGAGCACCCGTTCCGCGAACTCGCGTGGGTCCATGTTCTGCAGCCGTGCGTCGAACTGCAGCAGCACGAGTCGCTGCACGCCGGCGCGGCGCAGCAGGCGCAGTCGATGCGGCACGCTGACGAGCAGCGGCGGCGCCTTGCCGTGCAGCACCTGGTCTGGGTGGTTGGCGAACGTGACCACGGTCGGCACCGCCTGCAGCGTCGACGACATCTCGAGCAGTTGGTGCAGCAGGCGCTGGTGCCCGAGGTGCACGCCGTCGAAGACGCCTACGGCGACGACGGACCGGCTCTGCAGCGACTCGCCCGAGCTGGCGGTCAAGTCGAGCGCCAGCAGGGTGTCGAGACCCTCGATCAGGCGCATGTGCCGCGCCTTCTGGCTCGCGAGCATCTATCGATCATGCCCGGGCCCCGTACTCCTCTTCGAGCTGCTGCAGCTTCGGCTTGACCCGCAGCTTGTCCACCGAGGTCAGCCGGTCGGTGAAGAACACGCCGTCGAGGTGGTCGATTTCGTGCTGGACGATGCGCGCGAGCCAGCCCTCGGCGGACAAGGTCTGTGCCTGGCCCTCCAGGTCCTGGTAGGTCACCGTGATCGTGATCCAGCGCTCGACGTCGGCCTGGATGCCTGGAAACGACAGGCAGCCTTCCTCGTCGAATTCGCGCCCCTTCTTGCGCGTGATCACCGGATTGCAGAGCACGAGTTCGCCCGAGCGGTCCTTGCGATCGCCGGTAGGGTTCAGGACCAGCAGCTTCTGCTCGATGCCGACTTGGGGGGCGGCGAGGCCAACGCCGCCTTCCTCGTACATGGCCTCGGCCATCTGGGCGGCCAGCTGGCGCAGTTCGGCGTCGAATCGCGTGATGGGCTTGCCGCCGTGGCGGAGGATCGGGTCGGGGTAGACGAGGACTTGCATCAGGGGGTGGGCCGGCCGTTGCTACGTCGTGCAGGCGCGAGTAGATTCTTCGCCCCTTTCGTCGGCGTCAAGCATCCCCCTGGGACGCTGGTGCAGTCCGAGCCACATGGATCTCAGCAAGTACCTCGAAAACGCAGCGGACGCCGCCAAGCGGCGCAACTTTGCGCTGGCCGTCAAGATCTACGGTCAGGTGCTCCAGATCCAGCCGGACTTTGGCGACGCGCGGGCCGGGCTGCACAAGGCGCTGTTCCAGAAGGTCGCTCAGAAGCCCGCCTCGAAGGTGACGGCAGTGCTGTTTGGCGGCGTGCACCACCTGACCGCCGGCCTCTGCCGGCTGATCGGCAAGCACGCCGCGGCGGCGCGCGCGTTCGAACGCTACCTCGTGCTCGACCCCATGGCCGAGGGCGCCAACCTCAAGCTCGGCGACTCGCTGCAGCGAGCGGGCCATCGGCGCTCGGCGCTGGCCGTGTTCGAGGCGTATGCCGAGGCGCAACCGCGGTGTCTCGAGGCCAGCCGTTCGGCGGGCGCGCTGTTCTACGAACAGGGCAAGGTGGCGGAGGCGCTGGCGATGTACGAGCAAGCGCTCAAGATCGATCCGCGCGACCAGGAATCGCTCAAGGCGCGCAAGAACCTCGCGGCCGAGGGCGCGCTCAAGAGCACCGGCATCGAGAAGGCGCAGAGTTCGCGCGACCTGATCAAGGACAAGGACCAGCAGCGCCAGCTCGAGCGGCAGGACCGCTTGCAGATGTCGACTGAGGAGATCGGGCAGGAACTCGACGAGATCGAAACGAAGCTGCAAGCGACGCCCGACGATGCGAAGCTGCTGCGCCGCGGGGCGCGGCTGCGCGAACTCGCCAAGGACCTGGCGGGGTCGCTCGACCTCATCGAACGGTTGCTGCAGGCTCAGCCCAAGGATGCCGAGTTGCAGGAGCTTGCCGGCGATCTGCGCATCCGTCTGCAGGAGCAGATGGTGCAGAAGGCCGAGAAGGGTGGCGACCAGGGTGCGGCCGGGCGCGCGCGCGAGGCGCTGCAGCAGATGCGGGTCGCCGAAGCGCGGCGCCGCGTCGAGCGCAACCCCGCCGACTTCGGCGCGCGGTTCGAACTCGGCTCGAGTCTGCTGCAGACAGGCGATACCGACGCGGCCATCGCCGAGCTGCAGCAGGCCGTCAAGGACCCGCGCAAGAAGAACGAAGCGCTGTTCTTGCTCGGCAAAGCGTTCCAGCAGAAGAGCCTGCCCGAGCTGGCGCTTGGCCAGTTCGAGAAGGCCATGCAGGCCGCGGGCTCGGGCACGCTGGCCAAAGAGTCCCTCT
>JBDSBS010000611.1:0-5689 GCA_039921435.1 Planctomycetota bacterium
CGAGCAGTCGCACGGTGTCTTCGCTGGAGAGCCGAGTCAGCGGGATACCGGTCATCTTGGCGACGACTTCGGCGATGACTTCGCCGTCCACGACGCCGTCGGCTTCCTTCGACTTCTCTTTCCACTCGCGAGTAATCGTATCCTTCTTCTTCTTGAGCTTGTCGGCCTGATCGCGAAGCTGAGCGGCTCGTTCAAAGTCCTGGTTCGCGACCGCTTCTTCTTTCGATTGGTTCAGTTTTTCGGACTCGACTTCGAGTTCCTTGAGATCGGGCGGACGGACCATCGACTTCAAGCGGATGCGAGCACCCGCTTCGTCGATGACGTCAATCGCCTTGTCCGGCAGGCAGCGAGAGGTGATGTACCGCTGCGACAACTCGACCGCTTTCGCCAGCGCTTCGTCGGTGTAGGTGACGTGATGGTGCTCAGCGTACCGTCCGCGCAGGCCCTTGAGGATGAGCAGCGCGTGTTCGGGACTGGGCGGCTCGACGACGACCGATTGGAAGCGGCGTTCGAGCGCGTGGTCCTTCTCGATGTACTTGCGATACTCGTCGAGCGTCGTGGCGCCGATGCACTGGATTTCGCCGCGGGCCAGGGCCGGCTTGAGCACGTTCGAGGCGTCGATCGCGCCTTCCGCGCCACCGGCGCCGACGAGCGTGTGCAATTCGTCGATGAACAGCATCACGTCCTTGGCGCGGCGCACTTCGGTCATCACCGCCTTGATGCGCTCTTCGAATTGGCCGCGGTACTTGGTGCCGGCGACCATCATCGCCAGGTCGAGCACGACGAGGCGCTTCCGGCGCAGCAGTTCGGGCACTGTGCCCTTGACGACGCGCTGGGCCAGGCCTTCGACGATGGCGGTCTTGCCGACGCCAGCTTCGCCGAGCAGCACAGGGTTGTTCTTGGTGCGGCGCGACAGGATCTGGATCACGCGCTCGATCTCGTTGTCGCGCCCGATTACGGGGTCGAGTTTGCCCTCGCGAGCGAGTTCGGTCAGGTCGCGGCCGAACGAGTCGAGGGCGGGCGTCTTGCTCTTGCCCGTGCCGGTCGGCTGGCTGCCGCCCGAACCAGACTGGCTGCCGCCACCGCTGCCGCCGGAGGACTCGCTGTTCTCGCTCTCGTCTTCGCCGCTGTTCTCGGACGCGCCGAGGAACTCCAGCACTTCCTCGCGGACTTCGTCGAGCTTGACACCGAGGTTCATCAGGACCTGTGCCGCGATACCTTCGTTCTCGCGGATCAGTCCGAGCAGCAGGTGCTCCGTCCCGATGTAGTTGTGGCTCAGTTGGCTAGCCTCCTCGAGCGACAGCTCGAGCACCTTCTTCGCACGCGGCGTGAAGGGCAGCTGACCCATGGTGACCATCGAGGGGCCCGTCTTGACGATCTTCTCGACCTCGTGACGGATCTTCTCGAGGTCGACCGTCATGGCCTTCAAGACGTTGGCGGCGACTCCGCTGCCTTCTTGCACCAGCCCGAGCAGGATGTGCTCGGTTCCGATGTACTCGTGGTTGAACTTCATCGCCTCCTGGCGGGCAAAGCTCATGACCTTCTTGGCGCGGTCTGTGAAGCGATCGAACATGAGGTAGTAACCTTGGTGACCCGGACTGGCCCAATCCATAGATCGGATACCTGGGGTATAGGATTTACACCACTTGGAGATCCAGCGCGGCATTGAGATGTCGGGGTGAAAATCTGCGGGTTCTCCCCTGCGAGGGCCCCAAATCGGGGCAACTCTTCGTCGAGAACCCGCAAGAACTGTCGTCAGAGCCGCCGCCAGCAGCCACCGTGGCGATCGCGCGGGTAGTCCCTCGGTGGGCTCAATCCCCCAACGCGGGCATGGCCCGCAACGCAACGTGAGCCACGGGTGCCGAGAAACGTCAACGCCGTTCAGGATTCTCGGCACCAGAGGCTCATGGCGTGCAGTGCAAGATGTCGCGCAGCAGCTGCGCGCGGCGTTGGTCCCGCTCGTCGGGCTTCAGTTGCTCGCGGGTGTGACGTTGCAGATGGCCCGGCTGGGACAGCAGCAGGGCCCGGTTGACATCGGCGGTGCTGAAGCCATCGAGCAGGCCTTCGCCGGTGCCAAAGCGCAGCGCCGACAAGCAGCCGAGGGCCTCTTCGCTGGTGAGGATCTGGGCTCGCTCGATCGTGCCGACGGCGCGATGCACGCGATCGAGCGTGCGCACGCGCGCCGAGCCGCGCAGCAGTGCTTCGCGGACCTCGCGCTCCCACTGCACGATGCGGCTGACGGCCAGGAAGACGTCGCTCTGGATCTGCATCTCGTCGCGGCCGAGCGTCACCTGGTTGCTGACTTGATAGAAGTCGCCGAGCGCTCGGCTGCCTTCGCCGTACAGACCGCGCACGGCGAGGTGGATCTTCTGGGCGACGTTGGTCGCCTTGTCGATCTCTTCTGACCAGACGAGGCCGGGCAAGTGCAGCATCACCGAGAGGCGTAGGCCTGTGCCCGTGTTGGTCGGGCACGAGGTCAGGAAGCCGAACTCTTCGGACCAGGCCAGCGGTATGCGCTGCATGATTGCGTCGTCGAGGCGTTCGGAGCGCTTCCAGACGGCTTCGGTCTGCAAGCCCGAGCCGAACACCTGCATGCGCAGGTGGTCCTCCTCGTTGATCATGATGGCGACGCTCTCTTCGGCGTCGACGGCGACGCCGCTCGGTCGCTTGTTGCCGGCGAGTTCGCGGCTGATCAGGTGCCGCTCGACGAGCACGTTGCGTTCGAGTTCGTCGACCGATTCGAGGTCGACGATGTCGAGTTGTTCGGGCAAGCCCGGCTGCTTCAGGCCGCGCACGATGAACTCGTAGAGCTTGCGCGCTTCGGATTCGTCCATACATGGCGAGAAGTGGAAGCCCTGCAGGTTGCGGGCGAGTCGCGCCCGCGTGCAGATCGCGATGTCGGCTTCGGGCCCCGTGCCTTGAAGCCAGGCGCCGGGGCGAAACTCGGGTTCTTTGTCGTTGCGGCGCTTGCTCACGGTTCCACCGCCTCGTCGCGTTCGGCCTCGCCGCGCTCGGCACGCCGCAGGTCGTCGCGCAGTCTGGCCGCCTCTTCGTAGCGCTCGCCGCGCACGGCGTCCTCGAGTCGCCGGCGCAGTTCACTCAGCTTGCGTTCGTCCGGTGCCGCTGCTGGCGCCGCCATCAGACCCGGCAGCCGACCGCGGTGGCTCTGCGCTTCGTGGATGCGCTGCAACAACGGCATCAGATCGTGGCGGAAGACGTCGTAGCAGCGCGGACAGCCGAGGCGGCCCTTGCTGCGGAAGTCGCCAGGGGTCAGGCCGCAGCCGGGGCACGCTTCGGCGCGCGAGGTCCGAGCCGAGCTGCTCTTCGGGCTCTTGAAGCCGCCGAGCAGGTCTTCGAGCATCTCGGGGGAGAACTTGGGCGGCGCCTTGGCGGGGGCGACGCCGAGTTGTTCGGCGCACGGACCGCACACGTGCTGGGAGCCCGTGACGGCGCCTTCGCTGAGGTCCATGATGACGATCGTCGCGATCGCCTTCTGGCAAGCGGTGCAGTACTGCATCGTGGGAACGCGAGTCTAACCGGAAGCTTCGCCAGGCGCACCCTGCGTCGCGAGCCACCTGTGGAACTCGAGGGCGCGGACGCGGAAGTTGGGGTACTGGTCGAACGAAGCAAAGGCCGGACTGAACAGCACTGCGTCGCCGGGCGCAGCGGCGGCGAACGCGGCCGGCAGCGCTTCTTGCAGCTTCGTGTGCACTGTGGTGGGCACGCCCCTGGCCTGCGTCGCGGCCAGGGCCTCGGCCAACGGTTGCGCAGCGGTGCCGAACAGGTGCGCCGACGCGATGCGCGGCGCGACCGCGGCGGCAACCGTCGCGTAGTCACCGTCCTTGCTCTTGCCGCCGCCGATCCAGTGGATGCGCCCCGTCAACGTCTGCAGGGCCGAGCGCGTCGACTCGACCTCGGTCGACACGCCGTTGTCGTAGATGCGCACGCCGCCCCGCACGACGACGAGCTGCAGTCGGAACGGCAACGGCGCGGCGTCGGCCATCGCCACGCCCGTGGCATGTGCGCTGCCGCCGACCAGGCGCGCGGCGAGGCTGGCGGCCATCACGTTCTCGACCTGGAAGTCGCCGAGCAGGCGCAGGGCGTCGGTGTGCACGAGCCGTTCGGCGGGTTCGCTGGTGAGGCGAACGGCGACGAAGCCGTCGAGTAGGCCAGCACTGGATGGGGCGGGGGCGGTGGCCGCATACCGGTAGCGATGGCGCGCGTTGCTCGGGTAGGCCGCGGCGACCGGATCGTCGGCCGCGTGTACGACGAACTGCGCAGCGGCTTGCGCCAGGCGACCCTTGGCTGCGTGGTAGGCCGGCAGGGTGCCGTGGCGGTCGACGTGGTCCTTGAGCACGCGCGTGAACACGGCCCCGTGCACGGCGCGGCGCGGGTCGAGGCGTTCGAGCTGGAAGCTCGAGACCTCGAGCACGGCGACCTGCTCGGGCCGCCAGTGGGCTTCGTCGGCGAGCAGGCTGTGGCCGATATTGCCGCCGAGCAGGGCGTCGCAGCCGGTGCGCAGCAGGGCCCGGTGCAGCAGGGTGGAGGTCGTCGACTTGCCGTTGGTTCCCGTGATGGCGACGACGGTGCCCGGGTAGGCCGCGAGAAACAGATCGACCTCCTGGGTCACCGCGATGCCGCGCGCGCGCGCCGCCAGCAGCAGCGGGTGCTGGTCGGGCACGGCTGGGTTGAGAACGAGCGCGTCAACGCCGTCGAGCAGCGCTTCGTCTTCGCGACCGAGTTGCCAGTCGAGCGAAGGCACCTCGGCCAGCGCCTTGCGCACGGCTTGCAGGTCGTCGCCCGCACTCTTGTCGGCGACGCGCACGCGGCAGCCTCGGCGCGTGAGGTAGCGCAGCGCTTCGCGACCGCCGCCAAAGCGGCCGAGGCCGTGCACGAGCACGCTGGCGCCGGCTGGCGGCAGGCCTGGATCGAAGCCGGCCGCGGCGTTCATCGGGAGATCCGAGCCTGCAGCGCGCGCTCGGTGACTTGCAGGAGGCTTGGCGCGGCCTCGGCGCTCAGCAGCTGCTCGGGTGGGGTCGCCGGCAGCGCGATTGCGGCGGTCGTGTCTTCGCGTCCGCGCACGGCGCGGCGCAGCAGTTCGAGTGGGAAGTCGAGCGGGAATAGCCACGGCGAAGCGGGCTCCGGCACGGCAACGAGTTCGCTCGCCGGCTGCAGCGACCAGTCGGGTCGGCCGTCCTCAGGGGCTGGTTGCGCGTCCCAGCGCGTCGTGCCGTAGTAGCGGAACTTCAGCTCGGGGGTCGTTTGCTCGACTCCGTCGATGAAGACTCGGTGTGCGTCGGGGTTGTCGATGTGCAGCGACGGCCCGGTACAAGCCGCGGCCGCAAGCGCAGCGAGCAGGCACGCCGGGAAGATAGGAGTCTGCACTCGGGAGAAGCGGGGGAGAACGGCCTTCTGGCTGAGAACCAGTTCCTCGCAGGAGAAACTGGCGGAGAGGGGGGGATTCGAACCCCCGGTACCGTTACCGGTACATCACCTTAGCAAGGTGACGCAATCGGCCGCTCTGCCACCTCTCCGGCGGAGAACTCGGAGTAAAGCCGGCTCCTGGGCGAGACGCAACTGCGAATCTGCGATCGCGCGCGGGCAAAGAATGGCGGTGGGAGAGGGATTCGAACCCCCGGTACCGTTACCGGTACATCACCTTAGCAAGGTGACGCAATCGGCCGCTCTG
>JBDSBS010000612.1:0-4419 GCA_039921435.1 Planctomycetota bacterium
CGTAGCCGTCGACGTCGGGCGTGAAGAGATCGTCGTTCGAGCTCGACGCGACGGTACCGATGATGCCGACGAGGCTGCCGTCGACCTTGATCATGCGCGCCTCGATTGCCGACGAGCCCGAAAGCGGATTGCGGCGCGTCACCGCCAGCAGCAACCAGCCATCCGCGGAGGCTGCCCGCGACAGCGACGGCTCCTTGTAGCTCGGCCCCAGCAGGCCATCGAGGAACACCGCGAACTGGCCTGCCAACCCGAGGCTGCCATTGCTGAAGTAGTAGACGCGCTGCATGCGGATCGCGTCGAAGTCTTCGTCCTCCCAGACGACGCAGCAGCCGCGCCCCGAACCGTTCTGGGCTTCGGGATCGCTGCCGATGTCGGCGGGGCCGTGCACGGACGTCGTCGTCGTGTCGAGTGCGGTGATCGCATCCAGCGCGCCGCTCGGCGTCGCGACCGCTTGGAACTGGACCGTGCTCGTCGTGCCGACCAGCTGGCTCCAGACGACGCCGAAGCGATCGTTGCCGCCGATGTTCGCGACGCGCGGCGGCGACACCGTGCCGCTGCTGCCGAAGAAGATCGTGCTGCCCGCGAGCTGGCCGGTGGCGAAGACCATCTGGCCGCGCACATCGATGTTGGTTGCCGAGAACGTGCGGCGCCATACCACGAGGAAGCGCCCCGTGCCGGCGTCGTACGCGGCGTCGGGTTCGCCGTCGTCGTACGTGAGGCCGACGCTGACGTTGATCTGCGTTCCGATCAGCGGATCGAGCACCAGGGGATAGCTAGCGGTGTCGATGAACGCTGCCGGCAGCGACAGCTCGATGCCGCCGTCGACCCAGTTGATGCTGCCCCGAACCGAAGCACCGCGCGCATCGATACCGGTGACGCCGTCGATGTGCACACCGCCGTTCGACGACGAGAAGGATAGGCCCCGCTCGTCGGCGATGGGCGCGCCGAGGTCGGTGTGCACGGCGTAGCGCACGACGAGGTCACCGCTGCCGGCTGGCCGTTCGGCGAACTGCCACGACAACGCGACCCCCTCAGGGCGCACGTCGTAGCGTTCGGCGATGCCTGCAGCATGGGCGTAGGTGGCGCGTTTGTCGTTGGCGACCGGCGCTGAACCCGAAGGCAGCGTCAGGATCGCCTGGCCACCCCGGTGCAACGCGATCGCCGCCATGTGCACGAACCGGGTCGTTGGAGCGCTGCTGCCCAGCGCCGGTTCGTAGCGCACCCCGGCCTCGTCGAAACGGACCCGATAGTCGCAGCCGCCGCCGATGAGGCCCGGCCCGTCGGTGGCGACCTGCAGGCCTGAGTTGGCGGTGGCGGCGATGCGGTCGCCGACGGGTTGGATGGGGGACGGGAGTAGCCCCTGCGCGGCGATTGGCAGCGCAGTTGCGACGACGAAGAGGAGGGGGCGGAGCATGAGGTTCGGTAAGCGACACCTCAGCAGCGATGGGGTGGCCGATTCCGTTCGCGGAGTCCAGTTGGACAATCATGCCCAATAAAACGACCAAACATGGTCTTCCGGGCCGCGGAAGAACACCTCGCCACATAGGCCGATCGCCCGGACCGCCGCCCGTTGGTCGTGCGCGGCGCTCGGCAAACGGGCAAGTCGTGGCTGATCGAGCATTTCGGGGATCGCTTCCACGGCGACGTCGCAATCGCCAACTTCGAGCGCGAGCCCAGTCTGGCCACCTGCTTCGCCTCGAACGACCCGGCGGCGGTGGTTGCCTTGCTGGAGGCACGATTGCGGCAGCAAATCCAGGCGGGCCAGAGCCTGTTGTTCCTCGACGAGATCCAAGCTGCACCGTCAGTTCTGGCGAAGTTGCACTGGTTTGCCGAGGAGCTGCCGACGCTGCACGTAGCCGCGGCCGGCTCCCTGCTCGATTTCGCGTTGGCCGATCACAGCTTCTCGATGCCCGTCGGGCGCATCACGTACGGGCACCTCGAGCCGATGACCTTCGTCAAGTTCCTGTACGCATGCGGCGAGCACAGGCTGGTGGACGCCATCGCTGCCTGCACGCCAGCGGTGGGTGTGGCGGCAGCACTGCATGGTCGCCTTGCCGAATTGGTGCGCACCTATGCGTTGGTGGGCGGCATGCCCGCCGCGGTGGCCGACTGGGCCGAGCACCACTCGTTCGTGCGCGTGGCCAGTCTGCAGCGTGATCTGCTCCAGACCATCCGCGACGACTTCGGCAAGTACCGGCGCGGCGTCGATACGGATCGGGTCGCGAAGGTGTTTGCTGCGCTGCCGCGCCTCGTCGGGGCGTGGACGCCACAGCCGTCGCGAACGTGGCCGACCTCACGCTGGTCAACGAAGGGCAACTCGCCGAGCAGTGGGTGGGCCAGGAGCTGCGTGCTTGCCGCGCGTTCGACCAGGAGCCGGCGTTGTTCACCTGGATCCGCGAGGCCAGGACGAGCAATGCCGAAGTGGACTACGTGCTGCAGGTCGGTGTCCGCGTCGTGCCGGTCGAGGTGAAGGCGGGCGCCACCGGCACTCTGCGCAGCCTGCATGTGATGGTTCGGGAGAAGGGGCTCGATCTCGCCGTGCGCGTCAACTCCGAGCCGCTGCACCTGAGCACCGTGACGACGTCGCTGCCAGTCGGTGAGCAACACACCTTCCGGCTGTTGTCGGTGCCGTTCTATCTGGTTGGCGAACTGCCGCGGTTGATCCGGGAGCTGGACGGCAGTGGCAGGGTCTGAGCAGCGAGCGCAGCTTTGCCGCCGAGACTGCTGAGACAGCGTTCCCGCGAACCGTCAATCCCACCAAGGCAACATGCGCAGCATGCCCCAGAACCAAGCTGGCAGCACGACGGCGAAGCCGAGCCAGTAGGCCCTCACCACGAGTCGCGGCGTTGTGCGACCCAGCAGCCACCAAACGAACGCGGCGAGCATAGCGGTGTTCGCTGCGTGAACGGCGAGGTCGCTCCCGAGGTGGTAGCCGAGGCGCCAGCCGCCGCCACCGTGCGCGGCAATGCCTGGAATCGGAAAGCCGGCCAGCGCCATGACCTGACAGCCAGTGATGCCCGTCGGGTTGAAGTGGCCGTACAAGTAGTAGTGCGCGCGGAAGTCGATGATGCACAGCGGCATCGTTGCCCATGCAGCAGATACGCCGAGCAGCGCGCTGGCCATCGTGCGCGTGAGTGCCAGATCGCGCGCCGGGACGGACGTGGCCAAGTAGCAGACCTGCGAGCACAAGAGCAACAAGGGAGCCTCGAACGAGAACGGCTGACACAAGAACGTGCACGCAACCGCGCCGAGTGCGAGGTTTCGCCATCTCTTCCCCCACGTCCCATGGCCTGTTCGACGGGCGGGGGCGCGCATGGATCCCGAGTTCGAAGCGGGGGTAGCGTCCGCCATCGTCAGGATCCTACACAGTTGGTCGTGCCGGGGAGCCAGGTTGGTCAGGAACCGAAGTGGCGCCTCTCGTTCGGTTGGCCGCCTAGGCTCGAGTGGGTGTGTTGGCTGGTGCGGCATCCGTGCTTCCGCGCACCCGTGCTGCACGCATGGCAATCGCAAACAGCACCACATCCCAAACAGTCACGACATAGACACTGTTGCCCCACTCGTCCGCCGCATTGCCGATCAGTTCCTTGCCGGGCAAGCAGCACACGGCCCACGCCGCGAGCACGCACCAGTGCCCGCGCCGCCGTTCGCGCACCGCTCGCTGTAGCAGCAAGAACAGCATCGGCACGAGCGCCATGTGGTGCGCCTTCCAGCTCAGTGGGCTCAGCAACACCGACACCACGAGCGCACCTGCAAATACCCACAGCCGCGACGTTGGCGTCGATCGCGTGCGCCAGGCCGTCGTCAATAGCCACCCGAGCAGGCCTAGGCTCACGACGCGGGTCAGCCAGCCAAGCACCATCGGCGACAGACCGAGGCCAGGCGGTACACCCATGATGACGCGCGCGGCCAGATCCGGCGGCACGTCGCCGCCCCAGCGCGCGATCGCGCAGCGCAGCGATTGGTTCATCCAAATGAACGGCGGGAAGTCGAGGGTCGGCACCGCGAATGCATCACCTTGCGTCGCGAGCCGCCAACTGCCTTCGATCCACCGTTGCCACGGTGTGATGTCGAAGCGTTGCAGCGCGAGCGTCAGCAGCGCCGCCACGAGCCCCGTCACCACCGTCCAGCCGACCGCGCGCGTCTTGCCGAACAACAAGAACACCGGCAACAGCCAGAGCTGCGTCGGCTTGGTCGCCAGCGACAGCCCGAGCCACAGCCCCGCCGCGCGCGGTCGATCGCGTTCGGCTGCGTCGAAGGCCAGCAGGCACAGAGCGAGGTTGACGACGTTGCCGCCGCCGCCGTGCGTGTCGCGCGCCAGAAACCGCAGCGACAGCGCGAACGTGCCGAGCCAGAGCCACTGCCAGTAGTTCGCCTTCCGCTCCTCGGTTGGCGGCGCCCGCGAGAGCGTGCGCCTGCGCA
>JBDSBS010000613.1:0-2531 GCA_039921435.1 Planctomycetota bacterium
CAACAAGAAGGCACCGTCCGCCGACTGAGTTCGCAGCTTGTCGGGCAGGGCGGCGAACAGGCGCACTTCGCTGCCGTCGGCTGGGCGAACGCGCGCGGCGATGCGGTCCATGCGTCCGCGCAGCGGCTTGTGGCAGTCATCGAGCACGGCGGCGATCAGATCGGAGGCGGCGATCGCAGCGACGTCGACGGTGTGCGGCCTGGGTTCGTCGCTGCTGCACGCGGCGAGGGCCAGTGTCACGGCCAGGGTCACTGCCACGGCCAGGGTCGCTGCCACGGCCAGCACCGCCGCGATCGCGCGGCTGGTTGCGACGTCTCGCGCCTTCGCGGGTCGCCCCGCGGCGGTGGAATCTACTGCCCGCGCTCGAAGGCCTTGCGCCACGCTGCCAGGTCGTAGCCGTAGTCGGCGCCCCCAGCAAGGTCCGCCAGTGCCTTGCGTGCGGTCAGTCGCACGTTCTGCACGTTCTCTTGCGGGCCCAGCAGTTCCAAGAGATCGCTGACCCGGTCTTGCGCGTTCATGCGCGCGAGTGCGATCGCGCCCGCCATGCGCAGGCGCGGAGTCGGGTGCCGCAGGAAGCTCGCGACGAGACTGCTGTCGGCCTGGTCGGGGGAGTGCTGGTCGGGGGAGTGCTTGTCGCGGGAGTAGCCGAGTCCGCGCACGGCCGTGACGAGCACGCCGGTGGGCAAGGAGTCGCGCTGTTCGGTCAGCAGGCGGCGCCAGATCGCGATGATCTCGTCCTGCTTTTCGTTGACGGTCTGGATCCGATAGAGCGCCCACGCCGCTTGCACGCGGCCGTCTTCGGGATGCTCCTTTCGCTCGACGATGGCGGCGAGCACGCCCGGCGGCGTCGACGGCGCGCGCAGCATGGCGAGGCCGAGCACGGCGTGATCGACGCGGTGCGGGTCCGTGAGCTGGGCGCCTTGCAGGATCGTCGGCATCACCTCGAGTTGCCCCGAGAAGCCGAGTGCGGCGAGCGCGATCGCCTGGTTGTTGGGCACGCTGCCGTCGGTGGCGATGGCTTGCAGCTTGCGGTAGTTTTCACCAGGCGGCGGGCCCACTACACCAGCGCTCGTGCTGACGATCGGGCCCTGGTCGAGCACCATGTCCTGGATCGAATGCTCGAGCCGTTCGGCCTGGCGGTCGGCGCGCACTTCGCCCTGGTTGGACAAGGCTTGCACGTAGCTGTCGATGGCCTGGTCGAGCCGCACGAGCACGGTGTGGATGTCGCGGCGCTTCTCCTCGGCCTGGCGCAGTTCGAGTTCGCGCAGGTTCTCTTCGGGAGCGGGAATGGTCGTGATCTGGGTCGAGGACGCGCAGGCGGCGAACAGGAACGGCAGAACGGCGAGCTGGCGCATCATGGGCGTGGTTTGGAAGGAGGAACGCCCGCTATCCTTCCCGCTTTCCTCGCCAGGTGCCAGAATCGAGGCATGACTTCGTCCGACGTTCTGGCTGCCAGCGAGTGCGAGCAGGTGCTGATCGTGCGCGATCGAGACTGCGGCGTCACTGCGGTCGTGGCCGTGCACGACACGCGTTTGGGGCCTGCCCACGGCGGTATCCGGCGGTTGGCATACCCATCGTTGGCCGCCGCGCTGACCGATGTTGTGGCCCTGGCCGAGGCCATGACTTGGAAGTGTGCGCTGGCCGAAGTGCCAGCCGGCGGCGGCAAGGCGGTGATCCTCGACCGGCCGGGCCTCGATCGGCACGCGGCCTACCGCCTGGTCGGGCGCACGGTGGCGCAACTAGGCGGCCGTTACTTCACGGGGCCTGACGTCGGCACGACCGACGAGGACTTGCGGGTGGTGGCACAGGAGACGCGGTTCGTCGCGGGCGGCGACGGCGAAGGACCGGGGCCCGGCGACCTGACTGCGGCGACGGCGACTGGTGTCGCGGCAGCGATCGAGGCCCTGGCCGCGCGGCTCGAACTGCCGATGAAGGGGATGCACATTGTCGTGCAGGGGCTCGGTGCGATCGGCATGCAGCTCTGCGCGCAGTTGCATGCGGCGGGGGTTCGGCTCACGGTCGCCGACGTCGTGCCGGCGCGCACGGCGGCGGCGGCCACCGCGTTCGGGGCGGCAGTGGTGCCGCCCGAGAAGGTCGTGCAGACGCCGTGCGACGTGTTCGCCCCTTGCGCCCTCGGCGGCGTGATCGACGCAGCGGTCGCGGCGCGCTTGCCAGTGCGCGGCGTGTGCGGCGCGGCCAACAACATCTTCACCGATGCGGAAGCGGCGCGCGTGCTGCATGAGCGCTCGGTGCGCGTGGTGCCCGACTTCGTCGCCAACGCCGGTGCGCTCATCCTCGGCGCCAGTTGGCGGCTCGAGGGTGTTCGGGTCGGGAACGAACGCCTTACGCGCATCGCAGTCACGGCCGGCGAGCTGCTCGACCGCGCCGCCGTCGAGAACGTTCCGCCGACCGTGCTGGCGCTGCAGTTGGCGCGCGAACGGCTGGCACGCGGTGCGGCGTCCACCTAGCGTTTGCTCATGAGCCACTTCGACGGCCCGGTGCACAAGGTGCGCGTGCGCTACTGCGAGACC
>JBDSBS010000614.1:0-9545 GCA_039921435.1 Planctomycetota bacterium
GGTCAGACCGACCCTGCCGAGCGACCAGATCCACCACTTCGTCGGGTCGAAGTGGTACCAGCGCACGCCGTTTCGATAGTCGATCTGGAAGCGGTGGTGGAAGTTGTGGTAGCCCTCGCCGAACGTCACGAGCGCCACCCAGAAGCTGTCGCGCGCCGACGTGCGCTTGCTGTAGGGACGGCTGCCGAACATGTGCGTCAGCGAGTTGATCGAGAACGTCGCGTGCCATTGCACGACGATGCGCAGCCAGCCGGCGACGAGCATCGTGCCGATGGCGTCACCCCACAAGGCGCCGACGCCCGCGGGGATGATCGCGCCGAACAGGAACGCGAGCGGCACGTAGTACTTGTGCTGGAAGCGAACGAGCAGGTCCGCTTCGAGGTCACTGACGCCCGAGTTGGACCGCACCGGTGCTCTGTGCACGACCCAGGCGATGTGCGCCCAGAGGAAGCCGCGTCGGATGTCGTAGGGATCGTCGTCCTGGTCGGTATGCGCGTGGTGGATGCGGTGGTCGCGCGACCACGCGAGCGCCGAGTTCTGCACCGAGGCGGCGCCAAAGCCCAAATAGAAGGCGCGCAACAGCCAGTGTGCCTTGTAGGAAGCGTGCGAAAACAGCCGGTGGTAGCCGGCCGTGATCGACAGGCCGCAGAACACGCCCCAGATCAGACTGAAGCCGAGCGTCCACCACGAAAAGTGGATCGCGGCCATGTAGACGATGGCGAAGGCCGCAACCAAGTGCGCCGCGGCCAGGAAGAAGAGGTTGACCCAGGCGATCTCCTGGGGAGGCAGTTGGGCGGTCGTGGCTGGCATCGTGGACGCTGAAAGCTTGCTGGTGGGTGGCCGAATGTCCGGCGCCTGGGTCGGCTCCGTGGGGTCTGTTTGGTGCCGAACGCCTGGTGCGCAGATCCGACCAGCGGCTGCGCCAGAAAACCGAGGCGGGGACTCTAGGGCGAGGGGGTCGCCGAGTCCAGCGGTCAAGTCGGGCTCGGCAGGATTCTGGGTGACCGACATGCCGGAGTTTTCGGCGCGTGGTGGCTCGTTTCGTGAGTGGTTTGCGGGGGCTCGCATGCAACTGGGCGGGAAAACCCCTGCGGTCTCGGGCGGCTGGGAGTCTCGCGTGCATTCGGCGGCATATTGCTGGTGGCATGGACACGCCCGGAACGGACTTCGAGACGCGGTTGCTGGCCGAGGGTGCGGCGCTGCGCGCGGTGGCGCGCGGCCTGCTTGCTGGGCCCGCTGCCGAGGACGTCGTGCAGGAGTCCTATTCGGCTGGCATTGACCAGCCGCCCGACTGCGGAGGGCCACTTGCCGCAGTGGCTGCGCATCACGCTGCGGCACCTGGCGGTCGGCTTGCGGCGCGGCGAGCTGCGGCGTGGGATGCGCGAGCGGGCCGTCGCGCGCGAACTCGAGGACCGTTCCCGCGACCCTGCGTCGATCGCCGAGCAGGCCGAATTGTCGCGCCACGTCGTCGCCGCCGTGCAGGGTCTCGAGGAGCCGTTTCGTACCGCCGTGGTGCTGCGCTTCTGGCGCGGTCTGTTGCCAGAGGCCATCGCTGTGCAGCTCGGAGTGCCGCGCAACACCGTGCGCTCGCGGTTGCAGCGCAGCCTGGCGCGTCTGCGGGAACGGCTCGACGCGGAGTACGGGGCGAGGGTGAACTTCGTCCAGAACGGCCTGCCGGTAGACAGCGAGGGCAGGCTCCACTTCGCTAGCTGCGTGCCGGGACCGCACCAACTCTTCGTGTTAGATGACGCCCTCACGCAACTTCTGCAGCAGGCCATCTCGATCGTGCCCGGCCCCAACTCCGAGCTGGTCATCCGTTTGCCAGCGAAGTGATGCTCGCCAGCGAAGCGAGATGGCGAGATGCGGAGGGAACCAAAAGCACTCGGCACGTATCATGGCGGCTTGCCATGAACACCCTCTCCTACGTCGTCTTCCTCACCACGCTGTTGCTCCCTGCGCCGCTCCTGGCCCAGATCCACGTCGATGCCGCAGCCGCTCCCGGCGGCAACGGGCAGAGTTGGGCCACCGCCCACGCGAGTTTGCAGCAGGCCCTGTCGACGGCGACGAGTGGCGTCTCGATCTGGGTGGCCGCCGGCACCTACACGGGTGGCTTCGTCGTGCCGAACGGCGTGAGTATGCTCGGCGGTTTCCAACCGGGCGCCACGCGCGCCGACCAGGCCCGGCCGTTCGAACACCCGACGATCCTCGACGGCCAGAACACCGCGCGCGTCGCAGTGCTCGGCAATGGCGTCGTGCTCGATGGCTTCGTGCTCAGAAACGGCAACGCGCCAGCGCCCGGCGGCGGCGGCGCGCTCGTCGATGGCACGACGGCGACGATCCGTCGCTGCGAGTTCACCGGCAACCGCAACGGTGGTGGCCGCGGTGCTGCGCTGGCCGTGCTCAATGGCGGCGACCCGCTCGTCGTCGACAGCATCTTCCACCACAACGCCAACACCGCCCATACGATCGACATCGACGTCTTCGGCCGCGGCACCTTCGACCACCTGACCGTCGTCGACAATCCGCATAACGGCCTGCACATGCAGAACGGCGCGATCTGCGTGATCACCAATTCGATCTTCGTGCGCAACCAGGGCCGCGGCATCTGCGACTTCAGCAACGGCGCGCCCAATCAGCCAACCGTGCAGAACGTGCTGTTCTGGCAGAACACCGTGTCGCTCATGCATGTCACTGGCGTCGAGCTGCACACGGCCGCGGCCGTCAACGCGCTCGCCTATGCCAGCGACAACGTGTCGGCCGATCCGCTCTTCGTCGGGGTGAACGACTACCGCCTGCTGGCTGGTTCGCCCGCGATCGATGCCGGCACCGGTGGCCTCGACGGTCGACTCGAACTGTTCGGCATGCCGCGTGCACTGGACGGCGACTTGAACGGTTCGATGCGCACGGACATCGGCGCGCACGAGTTCAGCAGTGCTGTCTTGACGGCGACGGGCAACGCCGTGCCCGGTGGCTCGCTGACGTTCCAATTGGCGGGCGCCAACAACCTGATCGGCTTGCTGGCCGTGCTGCAGCCGAGTGCCCCGATCGTGCTGTCGCCGTTTGGTGCGCTCTATGGCACGTCACCTGTGACGATCGTGCTCGGCTTCTTGCCGTCCTCACTCGTCGCGCTGATCCCCGCGACCCTGGACGACGACCTCGTGATGCAAGCGTTCGTGCTCGGGCCCAACGGCAGCAGCCTCAGCAACCCGCTCGGACTGGCCATTCACTGAGGTTCGGTGCCTGGCACGCCGCGAGTGCATCGTGCGCGCTGAGGATTTGCACCGCATCGTGCGACGACACTCGTGAGCGCCGCAAAAATGCCGGCATGGTGCCCGTGCTCAGCCAGTGTTTCGGTTCTCTGCTCGCCCAAACCGGCATCGCCACTCCGGTCTGCATGGCTTGTACGGTCAGGACTGCCTCGCCCGCGACAGCAGCGGCTCGTTCTGGTCGAATGGGCCAGCACCTGTGCCTGGAGCCCGTGCCAGGTAGCCTGTTGTCCTCCACAACGCGACGGTCGTGGTTCGGCCCGCGAGCGAATTGCGCGCAGCCGTTGGACATGCTGTGCCCACCCAGGGTTGTCCAACTGCGCGCAGCGCCCCCGAGCTAGCATGGGCGCGTGCCGACCAAACCCCGTGCGCGTGAATCCCGGCGCCCTTTGGCGTTCGCCGTAGCGATGCTCGCCCTGCTGACCCAGGGCCCGCTCCCGGCCCAGACCACCGAAGCCCGCGACACGGTCTGGCTCACCAACGGCAAGGAACTGAAGGGCCGCGTCGTGCGCGTCGACAGCAAGGAAGTGGTGCTGCGCACGGGCTCGCGCGACCGCACGTTCCCGCGCGACGAGGTGGAGCGCATCGTGAGCGTTGCGAGCCAACACCGCGAACTCATCGCCGCCTGGCAGGACACGGCGAGCAACGACGCCGACGCGCTGCTCGCCCTCGCCATGCGCGCCGAGCACGCCGATCTGCCGCACGAGGCTCGACTGCTGCGCTGGTACGCAGTGCTGCAGCGCCCGACCGACGCCAAGATCCACGAAGCGCTCGGCAACCGCCCGCGCGGCGGCGGCTTCTTGGTCGAGATCGACCGCAAGTGGGTGCCGTTCGACAAGGCCGATGCACTCGGCGAAGACTTCGACGATGCCTGGCGGCTGCGTTCCGAGCACTTCGCACTGCAGTGCGCCGCCGGCCTGCGCGCCGGGCTCGACACGCTGATGGAGCTCGAGACTCTCTACTGGCTGTTCATGGACGTCTTCGGCCAGGACCTCGCACTGCTCGAGATCGTCGAGGCGATGCCCGTGCGGCTCTATCGCTCGCGAGCGCAGATGCCAAACCTCAGCAACAACGTCGGCGCCTACTTCGCGGCCGACGAGCAGACGCTCTACACGTGCTTCGAGAACGGCCGCCCCTTCGCGCTCATGCACGAAGCGACCCACGCGCTGCTGTTTCACTTCTTCGTGCGCGCGGCGAAGTCGCGCGGCTCGCTGCCGGCCTGGCTCGACGAGGGTTGGGCCGAATACATCGACGGACGCGTACAGACCCGCGTGCCGGGCAAGCCCAAGCTGCTCTCGGGCAGTGTGCAAGCCGGCCACTTCGCGGCATTGGCAACGGCCAAGAAGCAGGACGACCTCTACACCGTGCACCGCGTGCTCAACTTCAAGACCACGGACTTCCAGGCCTCCTCGAAGCAGGACGTCAAGTACGCACAGGCGTGGGCACTCTTCCGCTACCTGTTCGAGCACAAGGACCCCGCGTTGCGCGCCCTGTTCCTCGACTACCTGCGTGAGGCCCGCGACGGCCAGGGCCAGGCGTCGACGTTCCGCCGGCTCTTCGCGCGGCAGGAGAAGCAGATCGAGACCGAGCCCTGGCAGGGTTGAGAGAAGCGAGATCGCCGAGAATCGCCTAGCTCGTCGAGCCACGGCAGTTCGCGCCCGGCCAGCGCGGCGCTATCCTGTTTCCCCCATGTTCGTGCCAGCTCGCAGAAAGACCGTCCCGGTCCGCGTCGGTTCCATCACCATCGGTGGCGACCACCCCGTTGCCGTGCAGTCGATGACCAACACCGACACCGCCTGTGCCGCCTCGACCGCGGCGCAGACAGCAGAACTGTTCTTGGCCGGCAGCGAACTCGTACGCATCACGGTCAATACGCAAGAGGCCGCTGCCGCCGTGCCCGAGATCCGTCAGCGACTGCGCGACCAAGGCCTCGACGTGCCGCTGATCGGCGACTTCCACTACAACGGCCACGTGCTGCTGCGCAAGTTCCCGGCCTGCGCCGAAGCGCTCGACAAGTACCGCATCAACCCAGGCAACGTCGGCAAGGGCGCCAATCACGACAAGAACTTTGCGACCATGGTCGCCTGCGCCGTCGAGCACAGAAAGCCCGTGCGCATCGGCGTCAACGCGGGCTCGCTCGACCAGGAACTGCTCAGCGAACTCATGGAGAAGAACGCCGCCGCCTCGGTGCCGCACGACGCCGCGACGGTGTTCCTCGAAGCGATGGTGCAGAGCGCGCAACGTTCGGCTGCTGCCGCCGAAGAGCTCGGCCTGCGCAAAGACCAGATCATCCTGAGCTGCAAGATCAGCAAGGTGCAAGAACTCGTGCGCGTCTACCGAGCACTCGCCGACCGCACCGACCACGCGCTGCACCTCGGCCTCACCGAAGCGGGCATGGGCATGAAGGGCACCGTCGGCTCGACCGCGGGCCTCGCGATCCTCTTGCAGCAAGGCATCGGCGACACGATCCGCGTCTCGCTGACGCCCGAGCCCGGCGGCTCGCGCACACAAGAAGTGCGCGTCTGCCAACAGATCCTGCAGGCGATGGACATCCGGCCGTTCTTGCCGCAGGTGACTGCGTGCCCCGGCTGCGGCCGCACGACGTCGAGTTACTTCCAGGAGCTGAGCCAGCAAGTCGAGCAGTTCCTGCACGCGCGCATGCCCGAGTGGAAGAAGGAGAAGCCGCACGTGGCCTCGCTACAGGTCGCAGTGATGGGCTGCGTCGTCAACGGCCCCGGCGAGAGCAAGGCCGCGCACCTCGGCATCTCGCTGCCGGGCACCGGCGAGGCGCCGCGCGCACCGGTCTACGAGGATGGTGTGCAGGTGTGCACCCTTGAAGGACCGTCGCTGGCGAAGGACTTCCTCGCGCGCATCGAGGCCTACGTCGCGCGCATGCAGTGAGCGTGCTGGCGCTACGGCTGGGTGAGCGCAGCGATGCGAGCAGCGAGATCGACGCGGAACCGATCGAGTGCCGCGATCGCCGTGGCGTCGAGGCCCGCCACCGCCGCTTGCTTTTGCAACGGGAAGTTCTGCAACAGATAGCCAACCATCAAGGGCGAGAAGCCACCGTCCTTCTTGGTCGCATCCTGCAGTGCCCCACGCAGGTCGCCGCCGCGGTCGAGCAATGCCTGCAAGTCGACGAGATCCCGGATCTCGGCGCGATGCAACAGGGCCGAGCTCGGTGACGAGGATCTCGTAGGCAGAATCCACCTGGATCGTCGCTGCGCCACGCGGAGACCGAGTTGCTGCAGCCTGCGCACATAGTCGTTGGGCTCTCGCGCAAACACGGCCCGTGAAAGAAGAGGTCGAGGTCTCGCGTCGTGCGAGAACACGTCGTCGGGTTTCGCCTGTCGCATGAGCTTGCCCAGCAGGTAGGCCCGCGTCTCTCGATCACCGGCGCGCAGGCTGGCTTCGAACTGCGCGAGCGTCATGTCCACATCCCACAAGAATTACGGGCGACCGCCAGCATCGACGAGCAGGTCAGGCGGCGTTGGGTTGAGCAAGGACATCGCATCCACGTATACCGCGGGTGCAGCCACGGTGACCAAGACGAACCGATCGTCAGTGGCAAGGCGCTAGCGCGGCGACACAGCCGGATGAACCGGGGCATGGCGAGCGAGGCCAATCTCGTATGGCTACGTTGCGGGGGCGGCGCCACCTGATCGGGACACCGAGCATCGAGAGGCGCCGATGGGAACGAGCGGGGTAGTGCCCATCTGCGGTCGCAACCCTTCAAGTTGAGCTAGGATTCTGTGATGCTCCAAACTCCCGCGCTGCTGATAGGTGCGTTGTCGGCGACAATCGTCGGCGCGTCGGCCCAGACCACTGTCGCGATCCTCTGTGATCGGGACAACACCCTGTACGAGGACCCGATCGGCGCGCTGAGCAACGGCGCGGGTGCTAGCCTGTTCGTCGGCAAGACGGGGACCAACCTGATCCGGCGCGCGCTCGTGCACTTCGACGTTGCCGGGTCCGTGCCGCCAGGCGCACGTGTCCTGAGCGCGACACTGTCGTTTCGCATTCCCAGCCTTACGTCGGGTCAGACCGCCAGCGCGCATCGCGTGCTGCAGGACTGGGGTGAGGGCACTTCGGTGGCGGCTGGCAACGGCGGTGGCGGTGCTTCGGCGACGGCCAACGACGCGACGTGGCTGCACCGCTTCTACCCGGGGTCACCGTGGGCGAGTGCCGGCGGCGACTACGACCCGGCGCAGTC
Source organism: Planctomycetota bacterium (assembly GCA_039921435.1). Lineage (GTDB taxonomy): Bacteria > Planctomycetota > UBA1135 > UBA1135 > UBA2386 > DASVAL01. Next base: position 7,480 of record JBDSBS010000614.1, read on the forward strand.
GCTCTCGATGCCGCTGTGGCTCGGCCTGAACGTCTCTACTCCCGCGCCCGGCGCCGCAGCCGACGCGCAGTTCTGGCTCGACAACCCCGGCCAGAACTTCGGCTGGTTGTTGCGCAACAGCGAGTTGGCGGCCGCGACCGCAAACCGCATCGACTCGCGCGAGTCGGGATCGATCGCGCTGCCGATGATGAGCGTCACCTACCTCGTGCCGGGGACCGGCGGGTTCTGGGGGCTCGGCTGTCCGATGCCGTTCGGCTACTACCAGTTCCAGTTCGGCGGGGCGCCGATTGGCGGTTCGACGATCGCCATGCAGCAGTCGAACGGCCCCGCGAACGCCATCAGCGCGCTCTTCTTTGCGCTCGCCCTCGACGCGGCCGGCACCACGCTCGCTCCCGGTTGCTCGGCCTATTTGCCGTTCGCGGGCATGATCAGCGGGCCGACCGTGCTCCTGGACAACGCGGGTAGCGCATCGACGCCGTTTGCGGTGCCGGCCGGCTTCCCCGGCTACGTCGTCGTCTGCCAGGCCGCAGCGCTCGGCGCGAGCCCCCTCGGGTTTACGCTCAGCAATGCCGGAGTGCTCTGTCTGCAATGACGCGACACAGAACTTCTTCACTTCCGCGTTGCGGCACGGAACATCCGGGCGCCTGGGCATCGTCTCAGCAAGGGACTGATCCCTTGGCCGTGATTTTGCGGCTGTATCGCCACGCCGCATTTCGCTGTCGTGGGTCCACACACCGATTGCTCTCCGCAAAGGAACCAATGCAGATGCGTCTCCTCTCCATCCTCTTCGCCACGACTGTCGCCGTCAGCGCGCAAAGCCCGCTGGTCACCACCTTCCTCAACAACAACGGCGGTGCAGTCGGCGGTGCCGTCTACTTCGACCTGGCGGCCGGCGCCACCACGACCATCACCACCGTGGACCTCAACCTGACATCGGCTGCTGCCACCTCTGGTTCGATCAACGTCTTCACCTTCCCGGTGACCTCGGTCGGCAACGAGTTGCTCACCACGTGGACGCAGGTCAGCTCGTCGCCGATTCTCGCCGCGGGTCCGGGCTTGCCCAGCAACTTCGTCATGACGCCGCCGCTGGTCATCAGCGCCGGCACGTCGATCGGCGTGTGTCTGGTCGCGGTTGGCGTCGCGCACGCATATACCAACGGCGTCAATCCGCTCACGGTCTTTGAAGCCTGCCCGCTGACCTTGACGGCTGGCAAGGCGTCCAACGTGCCGTTCACGGCGGGCCTGTTCAGCCCGCGTATCGTCAACACCAACATCAACTTCACGTTCACCGGCAACTGCGCCACCGTGCAATCGCAAGGGCAGGGCTGCTCGGGGTTGTTCGAGTCGTTCTACGAGTTCTTCGCCACGCCGGCCGCTTTCGATCTGGCGGGCAGCTCCCGCACGCTGGCTCCGACAGGCACGGGCTACGTCGTCACGCCCGGCGGAACGTTCCTTCCCGTCGGTAGCATCGGGACGCCCGTCGCATTGGTCCTGGGCGATGATGCGGAGGTCACGGTGCCGTTCAGCACGGGCGTGTTCTCCGGCTACAACAACACGCCGTGGACCGGACTGACCGTCAACTCCAACGGCAAGGTCAGTCAGGCTGCGGGCAACAACGTCGTGATCGCAGCTCCAACCGTCACGGACCTCCTGAATGCGCCGGTTACCGCGTTCTACACGCAGGCCGACTTCGATCCGTCGGCTGCCACTGGCGGCGGCAACGTCTGGTTCGAGGAGACCCCCGGCCTCACCATGGTTACCTGGGACAACGTTCCGATGTGGAACCACACCGGCACCACCAGCAATACCTTCCAGATGCAGTTCTTCAGCAGCGGCTTGGTCGTGATTGCATGGCAGGCGATCGCCAACATCGGCTCGAACGGCGGCGTCATGGTCGGCTTTTCGCCGGGCGGCCCTAACGTGGACCCGGGCAACAGCAACCTCTCGGCGCTGACCGTGATCGTGACCAACGGCCCGGAGGTTCTGCCCCTGAAGCTGACCGCGGTCGGCCGTCCGGTGCAACCGACGACGGGCTCTCCCGTCAACTTCAACGTCACCACGTCGAA
>JBDSBS010000615.1:0-3194 GCA_039921435.1 Planctomycetota bacterium
CGGTTCGTCGGCTAGGCCCTCGATCGACGCGTTCCACAACAGACCGGAGCCGAGGTCGTCGAGCACCAGCAGGTCGTTCGGGGCACCCAGCTCCACGAGTTCGGCGATCGACGGGGTGCCCGCAAAACCCTCGATGCGGAAGTTGCTGGGATGCACCTTCAGGTAGGCGACCGTGCCGGCAGTCGTCGCCTCGGCGAAGTCGCGCCGGTGCGTCTTGTTCGTGGCGCCGACCTCCACCATCTTGCAGCCCGCGCGGCGCATCACGTCGGGAACGCGAAAGCCGCCGCCGATCTCGACCAGCTCGCCGCGCGAAATGACGACCTCGCGCCCTTCGCACAGTGCTGCGAGCATCAATGTAGTCGCCGCGGCGTTGTTGTTGACGACGAGGCCACCGCCGGCCCCCGTGATCGCGCGCAGCAGCGCGGCTGTGCCGAGCTCGCGTTCGTCGCGTTCGCCCGTGTCGGGGTCCACTTCGACGATCGCGTAACCAGCAGCCTGGGCGATCGCCGAGATCGCGGCGGCCGGCAGCGGGGCGCGGCCGATGCCCGTGTGCAGCACGATGCCGGTCGCATTGTAGACCCGCGCATGCCGAGGCCGTTGCGCCGCGGCGCAGCGCACGAGCAGCGTCTCGACACAGGCGTCGCGTTGGGCGTCCACCGCCGCGGGAGTCAGCGAGCCATCGAGCACCGAGGCGCGCAGTTCTTCGAGCCAGGCGCGTGCCTCGCGCACGAGCACGGGCCGCGGCACGCTCTGCAAACGTTCGTTGCGCACGATCTGATCGACCGGTGGCAGATTGCGCAGGGCCAAGGAACGCTCGGAGTCGGTTCTGGGCATCGGGAGACCTACCGCTACCATACCGCACCTCGCATGCAGCGCGCCGCACCGAAGACGCCACAACCTGACCCGCGCGAACCCGCCCTGGCGCGCACCATGGGTCTGCCCGCCCTGATCGCGCGCGTTCTGCTGGCGCGTGGGCTCGACGACCCCGAGCGGGTGCGCGGGTTCCTTCGGCCCGACCTCGCGACGCTGCACGATCCGTTCCTGTTCCGCGACATGCAGAAGGCAGTCGATCGCATCCGACAGGCCATGCGGAACGGCGAGCCGATCCTCGTGCACGGCGACTACGACGTCGACGGCATCAGCGGAACCGTGCTGCTGCACAAGTTCTTCTCACTCGTGCAGGCCACCAGCAAGCCGTACATCCCGGCGCGCGCCGACGGCTATTCGTTCTCGCGGGCCAGCGTCGACGCGATCGTCGCCGGCGGCTTCCCGCTCGTCATCTCGGTCGACAACGGCACCAATGCCGTGGCGCCGATCGCCGAACTGCAGCGGCGCGGCATCGACGTCATCGTCACCGACCACCACGGAACGAGCGAAAACGTCGCCAAACCGTTCGCCCTGCTGAATCCGCGGCTGCCCGGTGCGGGCTATCCCGACCGCAACCTGGCCGGCGTCGGCGTCGCGTTCCGGCTGGCGGCCGCGGTCGCGGCATCGTTCTCGGGCAACATGCTGCTGAGCCCCGAGTTCTCGGAGTTCCTCGCCGACGCGATGACCTACGTCGCGCTCGGCACGGTCGCCGACGTAGCACCACTGTGCGGCGAGAACCGCACACTCGTCTTCCATGGCCTGCGCTCGCTCGCGCAGAGCCGCAGTCCGGGCATCCGCGCCCTGCTCGACTCCGCCGGTCTGCTGCACCGCGGTGCAGGCGTCGACGACATCGCCTTCCGCTTGGCACCCCTGATCAACGCCGCCGGTCGCGTCGGGCACGGCATCGACGCCGTGGCCCTGCTGTGCGCGAGTGGCTACTGCGAAGCCCAGGTCGCCGCCAAGGTGCTCGAGCGCCACAACGAAGAACGGCGCCGCGTCGAACGCACGCTGCAGGACGAAGTGATGCAACTGGCCGCCAAGGAGACCGGCCCCGCCATCGTGCTCGCCGGCGACACGTGGCATCCGGGCGTGCTCGGCATCGTCGCCGCGCGCGTCACCGAAAACACCGGCAAGCCAGCACTGCTGATCGCGTTCAACGGCGACGTCGGCCGCGGCTCCGGCCGCTGCTCCACGGGATTGCACCTGCGCAACGCCCTTGGCGCGTGCAGCGAGCACCTGCTCGCCCACGGCGGCCATGCGGCAGCGGCCGGGCTCGAAGTGCGGCGCGACAAGTTCGAGGCGTTCTGCGCCCAGTTCCAAATCGTCTGCGCCAGCATGGCACCGCTCGACAACCCACAACAAGTCGACGGCGAAGCGACGTTCGCCGAACTCGATCCGCACACCGTGCGCCGACTCGACATGCTGGGCCCGTTCGGCAGCGGCCACCGAAGGCCCGTGTTCCGCACGACCTCGGTGCGCACGATCGGCAACCCGCTGACGGACGTGCGCGGCCAGGATCTGCGCGTGCGCGTCGTCAGCGAGGGCCAGATCCTGCCGGCGCGAGTGGTGCGCGGCAACGCGCGCTTCGAGGAAGTGCGCAACTGCCAAGGCCCATGGACCCTCGTCTACTCGCCGCGGCTCAGCCCACGCGGCGAGGAAGGGCCCGTGCAACTCGACGTCTACGACCTGCGCATCGACGCCTGCGATGGCGCGCCCATCGCTGCCGATATCTGACCCCGTGACACCCACCGCTCCACCTGCCGGCCCGCTCGCGACCGTGCCGCCCCGCCGCGGCCCCATTCGCCGTCTCTACGATTGGGTCCTGCACTGGGCCGACACGCCGTACGCGGTGCCTGCTCTGTTCGTGCTGAGCTTCGCCGAGAGCAGCTTCTTCCCGATCCCACCCGACGTGCTGCTCATCGCGCTGTGCATCGGCGAGGTGAAGAAGAGTTACCGCTTCGCCCTGTGGTGCTCGATCGCCTCGGTGCTTGGCGGCATCGCCGGCTACGGCATCGGCATGTTCGCGTGGGAACACGTGCACGAGTTTTTCTATCGCTGGGTGCCCGGCGTCAACGAACACAGCGTCGCCAAGGTCTCGACTCTGTACGACCAGCACAACTTCTGGATCGTCTTCGTCGCCGCCTTCACGCCGATTCCGTACAAGGTCATCACCATCCTCGCCGGCGTTTGCTCGATCCACTTCGGCCTCTTCGTCTTGGCTTCCGCCGTCGGACGATCGGCGCGGTTCTTCCTCGTCGCCTGGCTGTTCCGGACGTACGGACCGTCGATCAAGGACTTCATCGAACGGCGCTTCGCGCTCGTGACGA
>JBDSBS010000616.1:0-5611 GCA_039921435.1 Planctomycetota bacterium
GGGTAGTGCTATTGAGTCAGGCTGCGCAAGGCCGTGGTGACACTGCTCGCACGCAGGCGATCGCCGGTGGCGCGCTCTTGGCCCTCGGACTGCTGACTTCCACATCTGCCGACGTGCGCCACTGGCCCACCCTGCCGTCGTCGGTGCAGGCATTGACGGCGCAGGTGCCCTCCGGACAGCACTCGGTGCAGGTTGAGTTCCTCGATGCGCGCGGGAGACCGCTGCCGACCATGACCCAGCAGGTTGTGGTGACCGTGCCCGAAAAGGGCGAGGCGTGGGTCCTCTTCCGGTCGCTGCCAGCTGCGCCCAGGGTCGAAGGACCCCCTGATGAGGCCGCCGCGAGTCGTGGGCTGGGCGCGGACCTATGATGGTGCGCCTGCAACTGCATCGACTCGCTCCGCGCTTCGCCCTTCTTTTTTCAGGAACGCCATGAACGTCATTGTTACGACGATTGTTCTCGCCGCTTGCGTGTCCCTCGCTGTCCGCGCCCAGGAGCCGGCGCAGAAACAGCCAGCAACCCCGGCGGCGACCATCGCAGCCCCGCCAGGCAGCACCTGGAGCGAGGGCTTCGGGCGCGCGACCAGCTACCGCACGGCGCTCGCCAACGCGATCGAAGACGCCGTCGCCAAGGTGAAGGGCATCAGCGTGGCGCGCGGTCCCGCCGTGCGCAGCCGCCTGTCGGTCGTCTCCGATCACAAGGAGGACGGTCAGGAGGGCTGGTTCAACGGCGAGGCCGACCGCGAGAGCGAGTGGGTGCAGCAGCAGATCGCCGGCTTCGTGTTGCGCTACGAAATCGAACGTAAGGAGAAGGCGGCCGACGGGCAGTGGGAAGTCGGCGTCAAGGCGCTCATTGCTTCGAAAGACGCAATGGACTCGACGATCGTCATCGACCTCGAGGACTCCGACCTGCGCAAGTGGCAACTGGAACGCTTCGAGGAGGACGCGCCGAGCCGCGCATTTGCACGGCAGTCGGGCGAGTTCGTCGGGCCCAAGATCGCCGAGTACCTGCGCAAGAGCCGCGTCGTCAAGATCGTCGCGAAGGGCTCGGGCGTCTCGGTCGAGAGCGGCAGTGCCGCGCGCGAGAAGGAGAAGGCTGGGCACCAACTCGTCGCATCGCACCGCGTCGTCGTGAACTGGCAGCCGATCGTCGTGAAAGCGGTTGTCGAGAAGCCAAACAGGGCTCGGCCGACATCGGGTCCGCGACCCGAGTTCCTGACTGGGGGGAGCGTGCAGGTGACGATCCGCGTCGATGACCTCATCGAGAACACCGAGTTGTTCAGCGAGACGTTTGCGGTGCCGGCCGATGCCTCGCCGGCCCAGCCGATCGAACGCGTCGACGATTTCGTCAACGCGCTCGTCGACAAGGCCAAGGCTGCCGTCGCCGAGAAGGTGTACTTCGCCCTCAAGCCGCCCGTCGTGCGGCGCCGTTGGCAGCCCGAGGGCAGCTCGGAATGGCTCATCGAAGTCCAGGTCGCTCGCCGCGTCGCCGCTGCCTACGACCACTTCGCTGTCGGCAACAACGGTTCCCTCGCCTCGCCTGATTGGCAGCCGCTCGGGCAAGCAGTGCTCGTGCCGTTGCCTACCGGTGCTACGGGCGGCGATACGTGCACATTCCGGCTCGAAGGAGTCCAAGATCCGGATCGCATCGAGCCCGACCTGACCGAAGTCCGCCCTCTCAAGAAGTGAATCCCATGACCAGCAATTGCCAATCCCTGCTCCTTCTCGCTGCTCTTTCGGTCGTCACCGGCTGCAGCGGTTCGGCGCCCTACGCTGCCCTCTCGATAGAGGACGATGCCGAGATGACCAGCAACGTGGTCGTCGCCGACTCACAGTTGCACGACCTCGTCCGCATCGGCTCGCCGTTCGTGGAGCGAGTTCCGGGCACCAACCAACTCAAGGTTGCGGTCCCGATTCGGAACATCGGCAACGACTCGATCCAGATCCTCGCCCAGATGAGCTACCTGAACCGTCAGAAGCAGCCGATAGGCGACGACACCAACCAGCAAGTGAAGCTGCTTGCCCCGGGCAACACGATCACTTACGTCGCGATCAGCAAGCAAGCCGACGCAGACGATTGGGTGTTGCGCATCGCCTGGAACCGTTGAGCGGAGGTGTGAGATGAAGGCCACGATCCAGACCATTCAGACCCTCCTGTTGGCGTTGGCTGCGGCCGCGTGCAGTGCTCCGCGGCCCACAGTGCGGGTGCCTCAGGTGCCGCGTTTGGCCGTTGAGCTGTCGGCGGCAGACCTGGCGCGCGATACCGGTACGCGTGCGGACGCCGACCGACGGCCGTCGCCAGAGAGTGCGGATCCAACTCGGAGCAGTGACTCCACAGTATCGCCGCCCGTCTATCGCACGATCGTGCACATCGTGGAAACACCATTTCCCGTCGAGTCGGCCGCGCCCAATGGCGCAGCCGGTGACTATGCGGCGGATGGGCAGGCCTACTACACGCCGACGAACTACGGTGGCTACTACGGTGGCTACTACGGTGGCCACTACTACGACCGCGGCTACTACCCGCGTGCTCGCTGGAGCGGCCCGTTCTTCCCCGTGCACGCCGCCGTGGGTGCTGGCATCGGGGCTGTCATCGGCAACCAACACGGCCACCGTGGTCGCGGCGCGTTCCTCGGCGGCAGCCTCGGGTTCCTCTTCGATCTGCACCGACTGTGGCGCTGAGGTCGGGGCGCTGAGGTTGGGGCGCTGAGGTTGGGGCGCTGAGCAAGGAACGTTGAGGAAGGAGCGTTGAAGTAGGGCCCGACTCTCGAACATCGGCCGCTTCAGAGGCCGCGCGGCACGAGCACCACTTCGACGAGATCGATGCGCAGTTCACTGCGAGCCCCTGCTTCGAGATCGCCGATCACGGTCACGCGCAGCTGCTTCTCCTGCGTCACGTGACGCAGGCTCGACGTGGCGAACGTCATGGTCTGCGGAGCGGTCGTGACAGGCGTGAACTCGACCACGGTGTCGAAGCGCTCGTCGACTGGATTGTAGATCGACATGCGCAACTGCGAGTGGGTGCTGACGCGGCCTGTGTGTGCGATCGCCCGCACACGGAGTTCCAGAACGTCCTCGGGCGTTGCGACGGGCAAGTCGAAGCGACAGTTGATGCCGGCGACCTCGCGATCCTGGAACGTCGCGGTGTAGACGACGAGCTCATCGGCGTCGGCGGCAGCGAGTTGTCGGCGAGTGCCGAACGACCCGGAACCCGTTGCGATCTCCACAGTGGCCCGTTCGACGTCGAGCATCGACGGTGTTCCAGCACTCGGACTGGCTGCCAAGCCTGGCAGGATGTCGAGGCCTTCGAGCTGCCATCGTTCGTCGGGCCAGACGAGCGTCGGGTCGCCCGTCGCGAGCGCAATGCTCGCGAGTCGCAACGTCGCGCGTCCGAGTCCCGGTTCGGCGAGGCCGAAGAAGAGGCGGTCCATGGCCGGCGACCAGCGTGGGGTGCCTACGTCGCCGGCGGGCGTCAGTCGGACCTGCACGGTGCCCGTTGCCACGTCGACGACGCAGAGACTGGCTGTCGTGGCACTCGTTCGCCGCACGAACGCCACGCGACTGCCGTCGCGCGCGAACGCCGGCGCGCGATCGCCGGATCCGTCGCCCACCGTTTGGCCGCCGTCGGACAACTGCACGATGCCGGTGCCATTGCCCTGCGCGAGCCAGAGCCCGTGGCGGCCGTTCGCGTCACGGCGGCTCCAGACGATGCGGTCCGTTGCGGCGCACCAGTCGGCTTCGCCGTCGGCGGCACCGTTCGGTGGAAGTAGGAAGACCTCGGTGTTGGCGCCGGCTGCGTCGATCAGCCAAAGGCTCTTCGGGCCCGCGCGTTCGCTGGCGAAGAGCACGTGCGCCCCATCTGGCGACCAACAGGGCTCGTCGTCCAGGGCGTTGTTCACGGTCAAGCGCAGCTCGGCACGCGAGCCGTCGATGCTCGAGAGAAACAGATCCCGGCTGTCGCGGTCGCCGTTGCTGCGTTCGCGCGAAAACACGACCGTGTTGCCGTCAGGATGCACCCGCGCCGCTCGCTCGGCGCCGCTGCGATCGGCAATCCGGCGCGTGCCCAGGTTGCGAGCCGTGCGCAGGGCGATCTCGGCGAAGGTGAACGGTTGGTCGACCCGCGCCCGACACGCGAGCAGTTCTGGCGGCACGCTGGCTGCCCCGAGCGGGGTGCTCTTGCTGCCACCGTTGCTGCAGGCGACCAGGAGAACACAGGCGAAGGTCGGCAGCGGAAGGCTCGCGCGGTGCTTTGGCATCGCGAGCATGGTCCACGGGCGCGGCCCGCACGGCAATGCCCCGCAGGTCACGGCGCGGGATCCAGGAACACCGAGCGGCGCTCGGCCTCGACACGTCGCCGCAATGGAGCCCGGCGGGAGACCACGGTATGACCGTGCCCGCCGTGTTGGTCACCGACTTCGACTACTTGCTGCCACCGCATCTCGTGGCCACCAGCCCGGTCGAGCCGCGCGACAGCTCGCGCCTTCTCGTGCACGACCGAACGACGCAGCGCGACGAACACCGCCTCTTCACGGACTTGCCCGAGTACCTGCGAGCTGGCGACCTGCTGATCTTGAACGACACGCGCGTGCGTCCGTGGCGGCTGCGCGGCAAGCGCGCAACGGGAGGGGGCGTCGAGTGTCTCCTGCTGCGACTCGACGGCGCGCGCGGCGAGGCCTTCGTCAAGCCGAGCAAGAAGCTGCGCCCAGGCGACGCGCTCGAGATGGAAGCAGGGGCACTGCGGCTGGTGTTGGGCGAAGCGCTGGGAGGCGGTCGTTGGGTCGTCGAGCTCTTCGCTGCCGATGGTGTCGTCGCCGACGCCCTGGAACGCTGTGGCCGCGCGCCGCTGCCGCCCTACATCGCTCGCGATGGCCGCGAAGATGCAGCGATCGATCGGCAGCGTTACCAGACGGTGTTTGCGCGCGAGCCGGGAGCGGTGGCGGCGCCGACCGCGGGACTGCACTTCACGCGCGACCTGCTGGCTCGCATCGAAGCGCTCGGGGTGCAGGTTGCCTACGTCACGCTGCACGTCGGCGAGGGCACGTTCGCGCCGCTGCGAACAACCGTCGTCGAAGAGCACCGCATGCATGCCGAAGCCTACGAACTGCCCGACGCGACAGCGGCGGCGGTAGTGGCGACGCGCGCCCGCGGCGGCCACGTCATCGCCGTCGGCACGACGAGTTGCCGCACGCTCGAGACCTGTGCGCGCGACGACCGCACCGTGTCGCCGGGGTCCGGCCAGTCGGAGATCTTCCTCTACCCCGGCCGTGAGTTGCGCGTCGTCGACGCCCTGTTGACGAACTTCCACCTGCCGCGATCGACGCTGCTGATGCTGGTCGCGGCGTTTGCGGGGCGAGAGCAGATCCTCGCTGTGTATCGCGAGGCGGTGCGACGCGGGTATCGCTTCTTCTCGTTCGGCGACGCGATGCTCATCCTCTAGTCGTCGTCGCAAAGCGTGGGCGCGACTTCGATGGACCGGTCCTACGTTCGAGGTACCTGCAGTGCTTGTCCAGGAACACTGCGAACCCTAGCCTTGACACGCAAGACTGGGTGTAGTCCGTTCGCTTGCTACAGGCCTTTTCCTCTGCGCATTCGAATTGCGACCCCCGATCGAACT
>JBDSBS010000617.1:0-9176 GCA_039921435.1 Planctomycetota bacterium
ACCTATGTCGACGAGGTCTACGGCCCGGCTAAGGTCACGCTGACCGAGGGCGCGCTGCAGCTCGTGCTCGTGCCGTCGCAGCGCCGGCTGTTCGGTTCGATGTCGCATTGGCACCACGACACGTTCCGCGTCGACTTCCCAGACGCATTCCTGCCGTTTGCCCTCGTGACCTTCGAGTTCGACCAGACCGGCGTCGCTGTGAGGTTCCGCATCGACTGTCCGATCGCCGACTTCGACTTTGGGGCGTTGCGCTTCGAGAAGCAGCCGGACCCGCCTCGATAGCGAGAGGTCGAGCGAGGTGGGTCGGCGCGGCTGCCATGCGATTCGAGTTTCGCGCGGGATGGCGCCCGGTGCACCGCCGAGCTGGTCGGGTGCGGCGATCAAAGTGTCGCTCGACGCCACTCACGTGCACCAACATCTTGTGACGGTCAGCAACGAGGTGATGCGGCGGTGTGGGGCAACATGGATCGCTTTCCGAGGCCCAGCCCCATCTGCTAGACTCCGTCGCCTTCCTGCCGCCATGAACCCACTGGAACGTATCTCGATCGACCCAACGATCCGCTTCGGCAAAGCGTGTGTGCGCGGCACTCGGCTCACCGTCGGTGAGATTCTCGAGTTCCTCGCCAGCGGCCGGACCGAACAGGAGCTGCTCAGCGACTTCCCACAATTGACGCACGACGACGTTCTCGCGTGCCTCGCCTTTGCTGCAGCCCGCGAACGTCGCATCCAAGTCGATCCGGCCGCATGACTGGCATCCGACTGCTGGTCGACGAGAACCTCTCCGAGGTCATTCTCGGTTGGCTCGGTGCAGATTACCCCGGCTCGATGCACGTCCGACCGACCATCGGCACCGGCGCCAGCGATCAAGCGATCTGGGAGCATGCTCGAGCCAACGGACTCGTGGTCCTAACACGCGATGAGGACTTTCAGCGCCTCAGCGTGCTGCATGGCGCTCCGCCCAAGGTCGTCTACCTCGCCGGACACAACCTCGCCAATTCGGAGGTCGTCGACCTGCTGCGGGCAGCCAGGTCGCGGATCGCGCGCTTCGTGGCCGACGAAACCCTGGCGCTACTCGTGCTCGACGTTTGAGGCAATCGCTCGAGCCACCGGTGGCGCTGTCCGCGACGACCATGGCGCTACCTCAGGCGTGAGAGCCCTCACGCGGGCCGGCTGCTCGGGCACCAGCATCTCGGGCTCGGCGTGCGGCGGTGGGGCGAGTTCGTTGGTGACGAGGGCACGCGTGAATTCCGCTGGTTCGCTGAACCCATCCTCACGCGAGCGGGTAAGTAGCGAGCGTGACGCCCCTGACCCCCGAGCAGCACTTCGTTCGCTACCGCGACGCGGGTGACGTGACGGCATTGGCGGCGGTCTTCGATGCGCTGGCCGGTGAGCTGCTGCTCGTCGCCGGGCACCTCGTGCGCGACGGCGCGACCGCCGAGGATCTTGTGCAGACGACGTTCGTCGAGGCGATGCGTTGTGCAAAGCGCTACGACGCTCGGCGCCCGCTGCTGCCGTGGCTCGCGACGATCCTGAGCAACCACGCTCGCAAGTTGCACCGGCGGCTGCGACGCGATGCGCAAGGTCCGCCGAACGCCGGGCGCGACGAACGCAGCGCCGCGGAGCACGCGTTCGACCGCGAGACCATGGCGGCGATCGAGTCGGGTCTGCTGCGCTTGCGCGCGCCGTATCGCGAAGTGCTGACGTTGCGGCTCGTGCACGAGTTGAGCCCTGCGGCGATCGCACACGCCATCGGTTGTCCGCCGGAGACCGTGAAGACGCGGCTCAAGCGTGGACTCGAGTTGTTGCGCCGCGGTCTGCCCACGGGCCTGACCACGAGCCTGGCGCTCTTGCTGGTGTCGGGACGCGGCCTTTCAGCGCTGCGCACCGATGTGATGGTGCAGGCACGGAAGTTGGCGACGAGGTCCGTGGCGAGCGGACCCTTCACCGCAGTCGTACTCGGAGGCATCCTGATGAAGCAGCTCTTGTGGGCCACGCTCGTTCTCGTGGCGCTGTTGCTCGGCTGGTGGCGTGTGGACGAGCTCGGTGCCGCGGCGATGAGGCCCGGTGCGGTCGATGCGCCGAGATCGGTCGCCACGAGCGAGTGGGCGAGCGCTGGCGCAGACGCCGTCGCGTCGAGCGAAAGGGAAGTGTTGTCCAGCACCCCTGCGCCGGTGACGAGCATCGTGTTCGTTGGCCGGTGTGTTGCGGCAGACACGGGTGCGCCGCTCGCTGGCGTCGAAGCGGTTGCGTTCTTGGAATGGCCATGGCCCGCTCGCACGGTGTGCGACAACGAGCTCAGCGCCGAGACGCCGGCCGGGCGCACCGCTTCGGCCAAAGACGGCACGTTCGAGCTGCACTGCGAACGACACGCGACCGCTGCCTTTTCCGTTCGCGTCGGCAACCGCGAGCACCTGCACCGCATGCGCTCGTTTGGCCCCTATGCGCAGGATCAGGTCATCCAACTCGGCGACGTATCGTTGGCGCGCGGCGTGCACGTCTCGCTGTCGGTGGTCGATCGCCGCGGCGCGCCGGCAGCTGGCGTGCGCATCACGGCCTCGGCCCATCACGTCACGGGGCGCAACGCCATGTTGATGCAGAAGAGTGGGTATCCGTGGCGCAGCGACGCGCAGGGCGAGATTCACCTGCCGTACTCGATGCCGCCGGGCAACTACGACTTTGTTTGGTGGGACGACGACTTGCCCGTGGATCGCGTTCACGGAGTCATCCAAGTGCCGCCCGGCCCAGCCGAACACCATGTCATGTTGGTGTGGCCGGTCGAAGATGCGAGGCAATCGATCGTCGGTGACGTGCTCGACGAGCATGGCCGTCCAGTACCGTGGCTGTCCCTTGGTGCGCTGGGAGCTGGCACCCGCGGCAACGCGCGCACCCGGCACGACGGCACGTTCCGCATGGTGCGCATCGAGCCGTACGACGACAACGCGCTCGGGCCGGTCGGGTTCGGCTTGCCGAACCCGACGTGTGGGGTCGAACTCGTCGTGCAGCCGACCTGCCAATGGGGCGATCGCGAAGTGCACCTGATCGTGCGACCGGCGGCGACGTTGGTCGTACGAGCGGTCGACGGGACGACTGGTGCTGCGGTCACCGACGTCCACGTTGCTTGCGCCGCGCATCTCGATGGCGCGGAGGCGCCGACGATCGTCTGGCCGTCGAACAGTCCGCTCGAACACCACGCCGATGGCAGCGTCAGCCGGCGACTGCCGCGTTGCGAGCACGACGTGCAGGTGTTCCCGAAAGACCCGCGGCTGGCGCCGAGTTTCAAGGTCGCGTGGCATGCTCGCGACGGCGAAGAGCTGCTGGTGTCGCTGCGCCGGCTGCGCGAGTGCACCGTGCGCGTGGTCACGAGCGACGGCAAGCCGGTCGCCGGTACCGAGCTGTGGACCCTGCAGCCGATCGAGTGCGCCGCCGGTGCACCCGCGGCGACCGGGTGGCAGGAGGTCACCGTTCCGGTTGCGGAGGAGCAGTTGCTCGAACCGAGCACACGATGGGGTCGGCATGGCATCGACGACGCGCCGCTGGGCCGCGCGCGCACCGGCGCCGACGGGCGCGCCCGCATCCTGGTGCCGCCCGATGCCGACGTCGTCATCGCAGCACTCGGACCCGGGCACGTCCCGAAGGCAATCGTCGGCCGCGCGGCCGAAGACGGTGAGATCGAACTGCTCGTCGTGCGAGGTGCTGTGATCCGCCTGGTGCTGACGCCGAAGGAAGTGGCGCAGCGACTCGCTCGTTCGCCGCTGCAACGTCGAATGCCCGCTTCCGGCATGACCGACAACGGGTGCGGCGGTGTCGCCTTCCAGATCGTGCGCACCGATGCGGAGCAAGACCCGGCCCGGCCACAAGCCGCCGCTGTCGTCGACCTCGAACCCGACGGGACGTGCGAGGTTCGTGGCCTGACCACGGGACGATACGACATGGTGCTGGGCGGCTACATCGAATCGGAGCCTCTCGACGGCATCAACGCGTTCTGGCAGTTCGGTTCGGTGTCGCTCGACGAGGGGGAAGTGAAGGAGCTCGCACTCGACGTTTCGCGCTGGGCGATCGGTCGCCTACAGGGTCAGGTGTTGTTGAACGGGCAACCCTGGGCACACGGCGCGGGCAATCTGAGTTGCCTCCGATTGCGCGAGAGTGGCACGGTCATGGATAGCCGCACGGACATTCCGGTCGTCACCGACGCGCAAGGACGGTTCGACGTCGAGGCAACTGCGGGCGACTCGTTTCAGCTGGTCCTGCTCGGCCTGCCGAACGGCGCGCCCGGCGGTTGCTGCGTCGCCGGCGAGACCGCACGAGTGCAGGCCGGACGCACGACATCGGTGGTGTTCGCTGTCCGCGACGTCAAGGCGCGCGTGCGCATCGTCGACGACAACGACGAACCGGCGGCAGGGCTGACCGTGACCACCGACTTCGTCACGTCGCCAGCAGCCAATGGCTCGTGGGTCACCGACGCCGACGGCTGGATCACGATGCACACAGCACCGCAGGTGCCGTTCCAGCTGATCGTCGCCAACCCGAACGGCCCATTGCGCGCCGGCCGTCGCTCACCGGGTTCGGGCGACGCCATGCTTGGCCCGTTCCAGATCCCACCGGACGGCGATCGCGCCGAGTTCCGCGCCAAGCTGCCGACAGGGTGGCGCTGATCGCCAACGACGATCCATCGCGCGTCGCGGCCGGCCGGAATGCGCCGGCATCGGCTCCGGTGCTATCGCACCACCAACAGCACGTGGTGTTCCCCTTCGCCCGCCCCCTTTGGCTTCGGTGTTGGCTGGCGTTGCGTCGGGAACCTGCGGCGCGAGCAACGCGCCTACAACGGCGAGCAGTTCTGGGGTCAGCATGGCTGGGCAGGTGTGACGGGTTCGCAGCCGCCGGCTTTCCCGCCCCGCGGGTCCATCGATGCTGTCCAAGGCAGCGGGAATCTCCAGTTCCCCGTCGAAGCCGGACAGGCCGGTTCGTCTGATGCTCGTCCGCCGTTGCGCGGACACCTACCCGTGACCCCAGAACCATGAAGCACTCACTGCCCATCGCGTTGCTCCTCGCCGCCCTCGTTCACCCCACCTTCGCCCAGGACGTGCCCAAGCCCGGCGCCGAGCACCAGAAGCTCGCGGCACGCGCCGGCACCTGGAACGCCGTCGTCGAGATGATGGGGGAGGACGGCACGCCGTCGAAGTCGAAGGCGACCTCGGTCGTCAAGGTGGCGTGCGGTGGCCTGTGGCTGCTCGATGAGTTTCACGGCGAGATGATGGGCATGAAGTTCGAAGGCCACGGCACGACTGGCTACGACCCGGCGAAGGGCAAGTACGTCGGCACTTGGATCGACTCGTGGAGCACGAGCGTGATGTCGCTCGAGGGCAGCTATGACAAGGACGGCAAGGTGCTGACGATGAGCGGCATGGCGCCGGGCATGGACGGCAAGCCGACGTTGCATCGCATGACGACGACGCACAAGGACGCCAACACGGACGTCTTCGAGATGTTCATGCCCGGGCCGGATGGCAAGGAGATGAAAATCCTGACTATCACCTACACGCGCTCGACCGAGAAGTCCGGCGCCAAGTAAGGGCGCCCGCGTTGGCCGCGCCGGGCCAGAATGACGGTGGTGCGAGTTCGCCGTTGACGCAAAGGTCCGCATCAACCGCCGCCTTCGACTTCGGGGCCCTGCGGTTCGAGAAGCAGCGGACGCGCCCGGACAGCGCGAGGTCCAGCGATGGACTAGCTACACAGCCCGGCGATCACACTCAGCGACAAGGCTCAGAGTGTCGCCTCGTGCGGCAATCGATCGTCGCGCGCCCGGCCGAGACGCCGCCGCAATCAGTCGAACTTCACCACGAACGGCGCCGACAGCACGTGGCCGCCGAACCGCACGCGCAGCGACCCCTCCGTCTTGCTGCCGTCCTGCATCTCGACCGCGATCTCGAGGCTCTTGGCGATCTCATCGCCCTGCTTGTGCGCCAACGCGACCTCGATGCCACCCTGCAGGCGTTCGGCCTGGGAGGCATCGAGCTTCTGCTTGCGAACCGCGGCGGCGGCGTGCATCGCCAACACGTAGTTGTCGGGAGAGCGCTGCTCGAGCGTCAGGTAGTAGTAGCCGGCGGGCACCTTCACGTCGCCGCACTGCAGATCCATCGACGTGTCGAGCCGCGTCCAGAAGTCGGCGCCGAGGCGCCACTTCTTGCCCTGGTTCTTGCCCGACGTGATCAGGGTTTCGTACTTGTCGGCCCACGGCACCGGCGAGTAGTCGATCGAGATCTGCCCGGGCGAACCGCTGCGGCTGAACCACGCGGCGCGCGCGTTCTTGCGATCGACACTCTGCGCGAAGACCTGGGTCTGGGTGGCGCCATCCTTGGCCTTGCCGGCGAGGGCGGCTTCGAGCTTGCCGAACCTGGGGTCGGTGCGCATCGAGGCGAAGTCGCTGTCGCCGCGCAGCTGATCGACGTCGGAGAAGCCAGCGGCCACCGCCTTGTCGAGCCAGGCGAAGGCGTCGTCGGTTCTGCTTTTCAATGCGTGCACGCAGGCAACGTTGTAGGAGGCGATGCCGGCGAGGCGCGGGAATTCGGCGGCCTTGAGGTGGGCCGGCAGCGCTTCGTCGAGCTTGCCCGCGAGGTGCAGCGAGTAGCCGAGCATGTGCCAGGCCTCGCCGTCCTTGGGGTTGGCGACGGTCAGCTTCTTGAAGGCCGCGGCCGCGATCGCGTAGTCACCTGACTGCACGGCGGCGGTGGCCTCCTTGCGCAGCGCGCCAAGGTCGGTGGCCGGTTCTTGGGCGGAGAGGAACGAAGAGAGCGCGGCGGCGAGCAGCGCATGGGACATCGAGAGTTGCATTGGAGACCTCGCGAAAGGGAAGCGCCGGCGGTCGCTGGCGGGTGCAGCTTGCTACGTTGCAGGCCTGCCGGGCAGCCAAGGGAACATCACCCGGACCCGATCGGTATTCTCGGAGCTTGCTGGCCCACGCCGCGGTAGCACCTCGAGCGTCCCACGCGGCGCTCGGCCTTCGATCGCAGCAGGCTGCAAGGCAAGCGGGGCAGGCTTCGTCAACCCTGGTGCTGATGACCAACCGCGGTGAGGTCGTGCTCGCCACCCGCCGTCGGAGCAGTCGCCTACCTGCCGCTGGGCGACCGAGCAACCAGGTGAGGCGCCTGTCAGAACGCGCCGATCGACCGTTGCCCGAACAGCACCAAACAACCAAGGCCGCGACGTTCGGGATCGGCGAGAGCAGCCGGATGCGACTGGGTAGCTCGAGGTCCAGCGCCACGGCTCAGAGTGTCGTGGCGTGGGCTCGCACCCGCTCGGCGATCACTGCCGCATCATGCGTCACCGCGAGCAAGCGGCGCGGCACGCCGACCGCGACGAGCGGTTCGACTTCGGCCGCATCGGCGACGAAGACGGCGGCGACGACGAGCAGGCCGCCGACGAGCAGGTCGATACGGTTTTGAAACTCCACGGCGCGCGGCAGCGACCACGACGAAGGGCCACAACAGAAGCGGCAGCGCTCCGGATCGTCGAAGCGGGAACACGCACTGCCAGAGGCATCGACGAGGTTGCCGCGCTGACAGACGACTTCGTCGGCACGAACAACCGCCAGTGTTGCACTGCCCAGTCGGTCGGCGAGCCATAGCACGTTTGGCGAACCACGTGCTCCCACACCCAGGTGTACGACGGCATGCGCTGGCCGCGTGCGCAGCGAACGGCTGAGTGCCACTTCGAGCTCGAGGTCGTCGCAACCCGCGGTGACCCGGTGCACCGCTGCGGGTTCATGCCGGATCGTCGTGCCAAGAAGGACACCGGGCAACGCCACCGGCAGGTCGTGCTGCGGTCCGGCGGCCGCGATCCACTCGACGCGCGCGCCGCCGAGCAACAGCACTCGAGCCAGCTCCAAAGCCGCTGCATGGCTCCAATGCGCCGCGGAACCTGCACCCGGCGAACTGACGACGACGACGCGCACCCGATCAAGGTAGCTCACCGTGCACGGCCCGCCACAGGCTCCATCGGTCTCCGGCACGTAGTTCGCCGTCGAGCAGTCCGAACCGGAGCAGGAAGTGAAGCGTCACCAGAGCACTGTTGGCTTTCCAGAGATCCGCGCTGCGCAGCGATGCGGCAACCTCGGCGGCCGGCCAGAGCGTGAAGTTCTCCACCTCGCCATCGACGGCCCGGGGCTCGAACGAGGCAGGCAGTTCGAGGTCGAAACAGGCCATGGAGTCGGGCTTGAGCGACAGGCCATCCTGCTGCACGTAGCCGATGGTGCCCACCGGCACGGCGCGAGTAGCCAGAGTGGCGGGCAAACCCGCTTCCTCGTGGCATTCCTTGATCAGGGTCTGCTGGGCGTCGCTGCCGATGGGCTGTCCGCCCGCCACGAAGTTGTCGAGATGACCTGGGAACGTGCGCTTGCGCAGCGACCGCCGCGCAATCCAGAGCTGCACGGTGCCGCGCGATCGAACGTAGCCGTTGAGATGCACACCGAAGGCGCGCACGCCAAACCAAGTCACCGCGGTACGGTCGATCTGCAGCAGCGGCGTCGCGCCCAGGCCCGCGCAAATGGGGTAGGCCTCACCCAAAGGGGGGCGCAACTCGCCGTTCGCCACGAGGTGGTCGAGAAACCCGGCGAGAGCCTCGGAACGGGTGAAGAAGTCCTCGCCGCGGAGCTCGATGCGATCGCCGACCCGGCGGAACGGCGAGGCAACCGTGCACAGCCGCTTTGCGCGCTCGCGATGCACGCGCCCGACGGGCAAGCCGGCGACGAACCAGGGCACGAAGGCCGCGAGGTCGGCGTGGTGGCAGGCCAGAGTGCGATCGAGGTAGCCGATGCCCGGCATGTAACCGAGGGCTCGAGCCGAGGAAAGCACGGCCTCGGATGCAGAGTGCCGATGCAGTAAGGTCGCTCCATGCGATTCCACAGCGCCACCGCAGTCGGCGCCGACCTCGAGGCGGCGTGCCGCAGCGTGGCCGAGAAGGTCCGAGCTGGCCTGGGCAGCGGTCCCATCGACCTGATGGTGGTGTTCGCATCGCCGCGCTACGGCGCCAACATCGACCACCTGCCGGTCCTGCTGCACGAGCTGCTCGGCGCCCGGACCCTGATCGGTTGCAGTGGCGCCGCGTTGGTCGGCGAGGGCCAAGTGATCGGCAACCGCCATTCGATCACGGTGCTGGCCGGCCGCTTGCCCGGCGTGCAGACC
>JBDSBS010000618.1:0-2583 GCA_039921435.1 Planctomycetota bacterium
CGGGTCGAGTAGCCCCCGGTGGAGATTGCAGTGAAGGTGTGGCACACTGCATCGAACCAGCCGAAACCGCCGACCAGCACGAGCAGCACAGTGCACGTGACAGTCATCGCCAGGTAGATGCCACCGATGAGCCTCGCCTTCTCCGTGGCGCGCGGTTGGTACGAATCGCTGCCGACGCCGACTGATTCCGAAGAGAGCAGGTTCTTGCCGGTGACGCCCATGGCAGGCAGCAGGGCAACGAACACCAGGACCACGCCCATGCCGCCGATCCACTGCAGCATGGCGCGCCAGAGCAGCAAGCTGCGCGGAGTGTCTTCGATGATGGAGTTGCCGCCGCTGCCGAGCACGGTCGCGCCGCAGGTGGTGAGCCCGCTGACGGTCTCGAACACAGCGTCGATGGGATCGCGCAGTAGGCCTGACCATTGGAACGGAATGGCGCCCAGCAGGCTGGCCAGGATCCATGCCAAGCCGGCGACCGCTATGGCCTCCTTGCGGAAGGTATGCCCTTCTGCTGCGCGGCCGGCGAGCCACAGCAATGCAGCGACGACCGCCCCGATCACCATGCTCGCGACGAAGCCGCCGATCGGTGCGAGATGTGCGGGGGCCTGCTCCTGCAGGGCGAACACCAGCGGCGGTACCTGCGCCATCGTGAAGAGCGCGGCGAAACCAGCCATGAGCCGCGCGACCTGTGCCAGGTGCATTCAGCCTGAGTTATGGCAGCTCGGGCGGTGCCAGGCAACGATGCTGGAGAGCTGTGGCGCTACCAGGCTCACGGGAGTCAGGGCCCTGGCGTCGTCGCCAGGTCGGCCGCCATGTCCCCGACGATGGGTCCGAACTTGAAGCCGTGGCCACTGCACGCGGCGATCGTGATCAGGTTGGGCGAGGTTGGTTGCCTGCCGACGTGGAAGTCCTGGCTCCGGGTCATCGTGTAGATGCAGTGCTCCGCGGCTCGCAGCCCGCGCACAGGAACGGCGAAGCGTTGCCGTGCGACCGCCATTAGAGCCCCTTCGTCGACTGGCGGGGGAGCGGCATCTGGGTCGCTGGCGATGCCTCGAGTTCGGTGCACGGCGGCCTTGAGCCCGGTCCCGGCGTTGCTCGGCAGGCCGTAGTGGAAGTCGTCCGAGCCGCGCCCGATGCGGGCCCAGACCGGGAAGACACCTGCGATGCAGTCTTCTTCTGGCGCATCGACGTCGAAGAACCCCACCGTCTGACGCAGAACCACGAGTGGTTCCGGCGGCGTCTCCATCAGAGTGGAGAGCCATGGCCCTGCGGCGAGCACTGCGGTGCGAGCCCGCAACGTTGTCGCGGCAAGAGCGACGTCGACGTGGCCTTGCTGTGCGTCGATGTGCGTGGCCACGGTGTTCCAGCGCAGCTCGACACCTTGGGCCTGCAGCCAGTCTCGCAGTCCCTGCATCGTCTCCGCAGCGAGCAGCATCGCGGCCGAGTGGTCGATCATCACGCTGTCGCCGGGCTCGAAGCGCAGCAGTGGAAACCTGTTTCGCGCCAGGTCGGTTGCGACCTGCTCTACACTCGTGGATGTGCCGAGCGTGGCGCGCAAGTAGTCGCCGAACGGCCCATCCTCGGGGCCGAAGAACACGCCTGGCGTAGCGACCCGCAACACACGCCCGATGGCCCGCTCGATTGCCGGCCAGGCTTCCGCGTTGGCGCGTTCGGCCAGGCGGACGAAGGACGGTTCGTGGTAGGACGAGCGCGTGATGCGCGTGCTGCCGTGTGAGCTGCCGAATGAGTGAGCTGGGCCGTGGCGTTCCACCACGACGATCCGTCTGAGTCCCCGTCGTCGCAGCCAGAATGCCGTGCAGAGCCCGTGGATGCCGGCGCCGACAACGACGCAATCGAGCGGGATCACCCGCCGCCGTTACCTGGTGTCCCGTTACCCGGTGACCCGCCACCGGTGCCGCCCTCGGGCTTCGGCGGCGGCTCGCCCGTGCCTGGGTCGGGCGGGGGTGGAGGCGCATCCTCCTCGAGTAGATCCTTCAACGAAACGTCGGGCTTCAGCGTGCGAATCCAGGCCTTGAACTCCTTCTCCATCTCCGCCCAGTTGACGCCTTTGAAGGCCTTCTCGGTCACCGCGCTCATGTTGGTGTCGTCGCGAACGAGTCGGATGTAGGTGGGGATGATCTTGTTGTACTTGGAGTCCGCGTGCAGCAGGAACTGACACAAGCCCCAGCCTTGTGAGTAGCAGACAGCCGGGTTCGCGTAGTAGTCGTTCTGCATCATCAGGACGAAACGCTCGAGCGGTTCGAGCGCGTCCTGTCGCTCCGCGGCCATCAACACGCCGAGGCGCGAACCGTTCATGCGACCGAGTTCCGCCGGGATCTGCTTGCCCTTCACTTCGCGCGGCGCGGCGGCATAGAAGTAGTCGCCCATTCCTTCGTTGATCCACGACGGCAAGCCGACCTGCGAACCGACGTACCAGTCGAAGTACTGGTGCCACCCTTCGTGCGCAGCGCAGCCGAGGATATCCATGTGCATGCTGTCGCCGAGTCGCTTCAGGATGCGCGCGCGGCGCTGAGCCGGTGTCTCCTGCCCGGTGACCGGGGCCTCAGCAGTCTCTTCGTCGCT
>JBDSBS010000619.1:0-3027 GCA_039921435.1 Planctomycetota bacterium
GAGCTGCCGATCGCGCGGCTGGTGGTCGTCGGCGGCAACGCGGCGAGCCAGGGCCGGTGGCCGCCGCTGTGGCCGTACGAGTTCAACCTGCGGTGCGATCGCCGCGCGGCCGTGCGGGTCTTCGCAAGCCATGTGCCGATCACGGTGGTCCCGCTCGACGTCGGCCGCCGGCTGCTGCTGCCGCGGGCGCTGCTCGAGGCGTTGTCGGGCCGCTTTGGCGACCATGCGCGGATGCACACGGGCCGGTGGTTCGCCCGCGCGAGGCGGTTGTTTCGCCGCGACGCGATCCGTCTCTATGACCTGCTCGCGGTCGCGGCCGTGCTGCTGCCAGCCGCGGTCCACTGCGTGAACGGCCGCGTGCACATGCACCGTCGCGGCTGGCTCGAGTTCGGCGCGTCCGGCCGCCCGGTCCGCATCGTGTGCGCCTTCGACGACGCCGTGCTCGGCCTGCTCACGATACCCGGAGCGTTGCCGGCGCGTGCCGCGCCGAAGCAATCGACCTGTGCGTGATGCCGCGATCCACCCGACCAAGAACGCGAAACACCAGTCTCTTCGGCGCCGAACCCACATGCCCATGCTCCGCCACGTCTTCCTCGTGTGCCTGTCACTCTTCGCCGCTGCTTGTGCCACCTCGGTGCCGCCGCCCAAGATCGATCTTGCCGGGAAGGATCCGCAGGCGGCATGGGCCAGGGTGCTCGCCACGTCGGTCGACCCCGAAGGTCGCATCGACTTTACGGGCATGGCCAAGGCGTCGGCGGACCTCGACACGTACGTCGCGTGGGTCGCGCAGGTGGATCCCGTGTCGCGCCCCGAGTTGTTCCCGAACAAGGCGGATCAGATCGCGTTCGGCATCAACTCCTACAACGCGCTGGCGATGTACAACGTGCTGCACGGCGGTGTGCTGCCGGTCGACACGACGACGTTCTTCTACTTCCGCGAACTGCAGTTGGGCGGCCGCTGGACCTCGCTCTATGCCTACGAGAACGACGTCATCCGGCCGCTCGGCGAGGAGCGCGTGCACTTCGCCTTGAACTGCATGGTGCGCGCCTGTCCGCGTCTGCCGCAGCAACCGTTCGCCGCCGCGACGCTCGACCAGCAGCTTGGTGCCGCGGCGCGCGAGTTCTTCGGCAAGCCCCTGCACGCGAACGTGAACGACGCGGCGCACACGGTGCGGTTCTCGCAGATCCTCGAGTTCTATACCGGCGACTTCCTGAAGCAGGCCCCGTCGCTGATCGCCTACGCCAACCGCCACCGCAGCACGCCGATTCCCGCGGACTACAAGGTCGAGTTCACGCCCTACGACTGGACGCTCAACCAGCGCTGACCGGGCCGCTATGGGCTGTTTGCCGGTCGCCCGAGTCAACGGGCTTCGGCAGCTCGCCACTCGTCGAGCAACAGCAAGACGCGATCGCGGATCGCATCGCGGATGCGGCGGACGTGTTCGATCGACTTGCCCTTCGGATCTTCGAACGGCCAATCGAGTCGTGCTACGCTCGCGGGCAGCGGCGGACAATCCTCGCCACAGCCCATCGTGACGAGGTGCGTGGCCTTCTGCAGCAGCGCTGCATCGAGCTTCTGTGGCTGCTTGCCGGCGAGTTCGATGCCGACCTCGCGCATGACCTGCACGACCTCGGGATGGACCCGATCTGCCGGCGCGGTGCCGGCCGACAGGGCTCGGATGCGCGTCTGGTCGGCGTGGGCCTGCAGCCAGGCCGCGGCCATCTGCGAGCGGCCGGCGTTGTGCACACAAGCGAAGATCACCGTTTGCATGGCTCGCCTAGGGAACCGTCGGAGGAGGTCGCGTGGCCGGTCGTCGGTGCGGCTCGCGGCTCTGCTGCCGGGTGACGGGCCGCCTGGTGGTGGGCTGCCAGGCGATGCCGCACGCGCCACCTGGCGACACGATCAGGGGCGACCCCGAAGCTGCACAGAAGCGCGCAGACCGTGTTGAACAGAGATGTGCGCAGGAGGCCGTGCTGCTGCCACGCGCGGGCCGAGGTCAAGACCGGCGCATCGACGATAGCGACGGTGCCGAGCTGCCTGGCGCGGCGCACGAAGTCGAAGTCCTCCATCGCCGCCATGTCGCGAAAGCCGCCGAGCTGCCGATAGGTCGCGGCGCGCACAAACAACGCCTGGTCGCCGTAGGGCAACTTCAACCAGCGGCAGCGCCGGCGCACGCCCCACTCGATGCAGCGCAGCCCGAAGCCTTCGCCATCGATGGCCAGCTGGAACGCGCCGATCGCCGTCGCCGGGTCGGCCAACTTCGTGCGGACCTGGTCGGCATAGCCGGTAGGCAAGCGGGCGTCGGCATGCAGGAAGAGCAGCAACTCGCCTCGCGCGGCGGTGGCACCGGCGGCAAGTTGCCGGCCACGGCCCGCCTCGGTCTGCAGCACGTGCGCGCCGAGCTTGCGTGCCACCTCGACGGTGTCGTCGGTACTGCCGCCATCGACGATCACGATCTCCGCGCCGGCTGCCGTCGCCGCGGCAATCGTCGCCGGCAGCTGCTTCGCTTCGTTCCACGTCGGGATGATGACCGACACTGAAGGCGCGGACGAAGCAGTTGCCGCGGGGCCGCTGGGGCCAGGCAGGCGGTGAGTCGTGGCGTCGTTGGTCGAGAGTGGCATGATCACGACAGCGACCAGAACAGCAGGGCACCCAGCACCGCGCCGAGTGGCAAGGTCGTGAGCCAGGCCAGCAGGATGTTGCGGGCCACCCGGAAGTCCACCTGCCGCGTCACGGTGCCGATGCCCATGATGGCGCCGCACGAAACGTGGGTCGTCGACACCGGCAGCCCGTAGCGCGACGCTGCGATCACGAGCGCGGCTGTGACGAGGTTGCCGGTGGCGCCCTGTCCGGCGTTCATTCCCGCGATGCGCTTGCTCATCGTCTCCGCAACCTTGCGGGCACCCAGCAGGCCACCGGCGGCCATCGCCGTGGCCACCGTCGGCAAGGCCCATGACGTCGCACCCGTTGCACTGCTCGTCGCGATGACGAGTGCTGCGACCTTGGGCGTGTCGTTGACGGCGCGGG
>JBDSBS010000620.1:0-7270 GCA_039921435.1 Planctomycetota bacterium
GCTGCTCGCCGCGCAGGTGCGCGCCGATGTCGAACGTCTGGGCCTCGAGGACGCGGTCGTGCTCGCGGGCCATCGCGGCGACGTCGCCGCCTGCCACGCGGCCGCGGACGTGTTCGTGCTGCCCTCGTATTGGGAGGGTTGCAGCCTTGCGGTGTGGGAGGCGATCGTCGCCGGCTTGCCGCTGGTGCTCGCCGACGTCGGCGCCGCCGCCGAGCAGATCCGGTATGGCCGCGGCGAGCTGGTCGCCCCGCCGTTCGCGTCGCTGTTCGCCCTCGACGCGAGTAACCTCGCGCAGACCGTCGAAAGGATCGATCTCGATCACGTGCAACGGCTGGCACAGGCGATGGCACGCGTCGCGGCGTTGCCGCGCGGGGTCCGCGTGGCGCTGCCGCCGGTCGCGCAGCGTGCGACGATGGCCCGCCGAAAGGCGAAGCTGTTTGCGTGGCTGCTGCAGGGGGGGCGCGTCGGGGCGGCGCGGGCGATGCTCGCGCGCGACGTCACCTGACCGCGTCGGCGCAACCCCTGGCGACGCTCGCGCGCGACTTCACACTGACCGCCTCGCCGCAACCCGCGCCGCCGCATGCCACTGGCGGTCGCGATGGCGCGTGATGGTGCCGGCGGCGGGAACACAGTAGTATCCCGCACCCGCGCCGTGTCCTCCTTCCGCACCGTCATCACCCCCGACGTCGACCTCCGCACGCTCCGCCTGGGGCCGGGCTCGATGCTGCGGCTGCTGTGGGCGCAGCGCCAGCTGATCGTGCAGATCGCGCGCCGACAGGTCGAGGCGCGCTTCCGCGGTTCGCTACTCGGCCGCTTGCTGGCGCTGGTCAATCCGCTGCTGCTGCTCGGGGTCTACACGCTGGTGTTCACGACGCTGATGCCGATGCCGGGCGCCGCCGCCGACCGCTTCGGATTCGCGCTGAAGCTGTTCGGCGGGCTTCTGCTCTACCAAGTGTTCGCGGAGACCGTCGGGCGCGCGCCGACGCTGATCGTCGGTAACGCGAACTACGTGAAGAAGGGCGTGTTCCCGCTCGAGGTGCTGCCGATCGCCGACATGCTTGCGGCCGCGATGCTGGCGGCTGGCAACCTGGTCGTGTTGGTCGTGGCGCTGCTGCTCGCCGGCAAGTTGTCAGTCACGGCGCTCGCGTTCCCGTTGGTGCTGCCGCCGTTGTTCGGCGTCACCGCCGGTGTGGCGTGGTTCATGGCCTCGCTCGGCGTCTACGTGCGCGACCTAGCGAGCACGATCGGCGTGCTGCTGACCATGCTGCTCTATCTGACGCCGGTGTTCTACGAGCCCGCCGACCTCGGCTCGTGGCGCTGGCTCGCCGACCTGAACCCCCTCGCCGGGGTGTTCGACGCCGGCCGGCGCGCGCTGGTGCACGGCACCTGGCCCGACTGGGCGACGCTCGGCCAGTCGTGGATCGGCGGCGCGCTGTTGGCGTGGCTCGGCTTCGCCTGGTTCCGCGGCACCAAGCGAGGCTTCGCCGATGTCGTCTGAGTCCTCGGACGTCGCGCGCGCAGGCGACGTGGTGCTGACCGCGCGCGGCGTCGGCAAGTGCTACCACATGTTCGCCTCGCCCAGCGACCGGCTGCGCCACACGTTGCTGCGCCGGTTCGTGCGGTCGCGCCATCGCGAGTTCTGGGCGCTGCGCGGGGTCGAGTTCACGCTGCGCCGCGGGCGCGCGGTCGGACTGATCGGCCGCAACGGCTCCGGCAAGAGCACCCTGCTACAGATCCTCGCGGGCACGCTCCCTCCGACGACCGGCCGCGTCGAGATCGACGGCCGCGTCGGCGCTTTGCTCGAGCTCGGCAGCGGTTTCAATCCAGACTTCACCGGCCGCGAGAACGTGCTGCTGCTGGGCGTGCTACTGGGATTGACCAAGCAGCAGGTGGTGGACCGCTTCGACGAGATCGCGGCGTTTGCTGGCATCGGTTCGTTCCTCGAGCAACCGGTCAAGACCTACAGCTCCGGCATGTTCGTGCGGCTGGCGTTCGCGGTGCAGGCGGTGCTGTCACCGGAGGTGCTGATCGTCGACGAGGCGCTGGCCGTCGGCGACGCGGCGTTCCAGATCAAGTGCATGACCCACATGCGCCGCCGCATGCACGAGGGCATGGCGGTCATCCTCGCGAGCCACGACATGGAATCGGTGCGCGGGCTGTGCTCGGAGGTGGTCTGGGTGCACGAGGGCGAGGTGCGCCAGCAGGGCGATCCGTTCGCGGTGACGACCGCCTATCTGCGGTTCCTGTTCGGAGGCGATACGCCACCGGCGTTCGCGCCGGAACAGGCTCGCCGGCCCGCCGCCCCGGCAGCGGCGGCGGAGGGGCTGCCACCGCTCCACGGCCTGAAGGATCGCGCCGACCTGACCCGATGGGGCGGCAGTGCCGCGACGATCACCGGCATGCGACTGGTGCAGGTCGGCCACGCGGACGATTCGATGTCGTTCGCGCAAGGCGGCCGACTCCGCCTGGAGTTCGCGTTCGTCGCGAACGCCGACCTGCCGGCCGACGGCCTCGGCATGGCGTTCTCGATCCGCAACACGAAGGCGCTGCAGATCATCACCTTCGCGACCTTCGAGGCCGGGCACCGGCTGCCAGCGGTGCCGCGCGGCGAGACGCTGCGCGCGGCGTTCGAATTCGACAACGTGCTGGCACACGGCGACTACGGGCTCGTGCTCGCCGTGGAGCAGGTGCGCCGCGGCGAACGCGAGTACCACGACTACGTCGAGAACGCAGCGATGCTGCGCGTGACGTCGTTGGTGCCGTCGTTCTCGCTGGTGCAGCCGCAGGTGCAGTGCGAGTTGCAGCAGGTGCCGACGCTAGCGCCGCGCTGAGCTGCCGACTGGGCGCGGTCCCTCGGTGTCGCGATTGCCGACGTGGCCGGCTCGTGCGGGGAATCATCGCGGGGCGCTCGAGCGCGTGCGCGAAGCGACGATCATCCGCGTGGCCCATCCTCGTTCGGCAGTCGGACGGCAGCCGCGGCAAGGACATCTTCAGCATCCTCGGCCCAGACCCTGAACCTCCCCCGCAGAATACGCACGATACGCAATACTAGGCCGCCGACCGGGAGGCACCGACGCGAGTTGGGCAGGACGGGACCGAGCCGCCAGGGCCATCCGGACCCTATTGGAGCCAGTCGCGAGGGCACGACAACGGCGATGAAGGTCCACACCCCCTGAGATCATCGAGGCCGCCCGTGCCGTAGTCGGTGCCATCGACTTGGATCCAGCGACGAACCCCACCGCCCAGAAGTGGGCTCGGCGGCGGCGCAGCCGCGGAACGCGTCGTGCTCTACCCGAGCGAACTCGTGCAAGACGGGACTGCCGTGCAAGCTCGCCGTTGAGTCAATCAGCGTGCGCTGCGCTTGGCGGCGGCCGTGCCGCCCGAGGCGTTCCACGCCACCGCCGCGCGGACCAGCGCCTTCAGCGCACGAGCGTCGATCCTCTCGCCCTCGTGGATGTCGATGGCTCGTCGCACATTCCCATCGAGGCTGGAGTTGAAGAGTCGGGCGCGGTCCTTCAGGGAGGCGCCCTTCGCGAACGTCATCTTCACGACATTCTTGTAGGTCTCGCCGGTGCAGACGATCCCGTTGTGCGACCAGACCGGCGTTCCCCTCCACTTCCACTCCTCGAGGATGTCGGGGGCTGCCTCCTTGATCAGAGTGCGGATCCGACCGAGCGTCTCGCCACGCCAATCGCCGAGCTCCGCGATCCTCTTGTCGATCAACTGAGCTGCAGACTCGCCTTCTTGTTTGGCAGCGGAACGTTTCATGGCCACCTCGTCAGAATGCTTCGCCTGTATCTGTGTCGATTACGACAGCCAGCCGGGCAACGCGGCCGATTGCTTGACCCACCTCGCCATCTGCACCTCGTCGAACTCGCCTTCGCGGATGTCGACGTAGCGCGCTTCCTTGCTCTTGCTCGCACCGGGTGGAGCGGGGCGCAGCGATGAGCCGCGGAAGAAGGCCACCTTGACATAGTGCGTGAAGGTGTGGATCCCCAGGAACCAGCCTTGGCCTTTGATGCCGTACAACGGCGAGTTCCACTTCATCGCCTTGCTCACGTCGGGAACGCTCCGCACGATGAGTGCGTCGAGTCGGCGCCCGACGTCGCGCTTCCAGCCCGGCATCGCGGCGATGTACGCCTGCACCGGGGCGTCGCCGAGGGCCTTCGCGATCTGCGGATTGCCGCCTGAAAGCAGTTTCACCGTCTTGATCTCACTCGCACCTGGCTTGGCCTTGTTGCCTGCCTTCGGCGGGGACTTGGACTTGGCCGACTTGCGTGGCTTGCTGGCGCGCGAAGTGCCCGTGGCCTTCGGCCTCGCCTTGCCCGATGACAGTCGTGAACTCATGAGACACCTCTTTCGACGCTGGTCGTCGATGCGCAGTTTGCCTCAGCGTCGCGCGCGGCGCCACTTGAAGCAGCGGCCGCCTTCTCACACTTCCACGTTCCCGCTGTCGGCCGAGAACCAATCGGCCGAGAACCAACCCCTGCCGCGCTCGAAGGAACCGGCCAACACCCTTGTAATTTACCTGTTGGTAACGTACGATACTGCCACGACCCCATGCCCGCCGACTCCCTCAGCGCCACCTTGGCTGCGATCTCCGATCCGACCCGGCGCGCGATCCTTGCGCATCTGTTGCATGGGGAAGCAACCGTCACCGAGCTCGCCGAGCCGTTCGACGTCACCCTGCCAGCGATCACCAAGCACCTCAAGGTGCTCGAGCATGCCGGCCTGCTGACGCGCCGCCGCGATGCACAGCGGCGACCGTGCCAACTGCGGCCCGAGGGCCTGAAGGCAGCGGCCGACTGGATCGACGTCTACCGCGACCTGTGGGAGCAGCGCCTCGACCGCATGGCTGCCTACGTGAAACAACTGCAGCGCGACGGCGGACAGGCCGGCGTCACGCCATCGAAGACCAACCAATCGAAGTCCAGAGCCAAGAGGAAGTGACCCGTGTCCGTACCCGAGGAAACCAAGACGACCGACCCCGACCGTGAGATCGTGACCACACGCGTGCTCGATGCACCGCGCGCGGTGGTTTGGAAGGTCTGGACCGACCCACAGCACATCCTGCAGTGGTGGGGACCGACGGGCTTCACGACGACGACGCGTTCGATGGAAGTGCGCCCCGGTGGTCAGTGGCGCTTCGTGATGCGCGGTCCCGACGGTCGCGACTACGAGAACCTGATCACCTACCTCGAGATCGCCGAACCGGCGCGCATCGTCTACCGACACGGCGGCGAGAACGACGTCGAGCCGGTCAACTTCCAGACGACGGTGACATTCGACGACGTGCCGGGTCCGACACCGCGCACGAAGGTCACGATGCGGGCGGTGTTCCCGTCGAGTCGGGCGCGTGAGTTCGTGATCCGCGAGTACAACGCCGTCGAAGGCGGCAAGCAGTGCATCACGCGGCTCGCCGAGTATGCGGAGGAGATGGCGTCGGGCACGCGAATCGAAGCGGCGGCGCCGCCGTTCGTCATGCGCCGCGTCGTCTCAGCGCCGCGCGACCTGGTGTTCCGCGTCTGGACCGAGCGCGAGCACCTGGCGAAGTGGTTTGGACCCAAGGGCTGCACGATCCCAACGTGCGACCTCGACCTGCGACCTGGCGGCCTCTTCCACTACTGCATGCGCTTTCCCGACGCGCCCGACATGTGGGGCAAGTGGGTGTTCCGCGAGATCGTGCCGCCCGAACGACTGGTCTTCGTGGTGTCGTTCTCCGACGCCGCGAAGGGCACCTGCCGCGCGCCGTTCGACGGCGATTGGCCGCTCGAAATGCTGTCGACGGTGACCTTCGATGAGCACGCCGGCAAGGGCAAGGGTACCGTGATCACGCTGCGATGGAGCGCGCATCAGGCGACGGCCGCGGAGCAGCGCACGTTCGACGAAGGGCACGCTTCGATGCAGCAGGGCTGGACCGGCACGTTCGACCAGCTTGCCGAGTACCTAGCACAGCTGTGATTCGCGCGCTGGGCCTCATCGCTCCAGTGTGTGAACCTTCAGGAACTCGCGCTGCCAATAGACACCGACTGCGCGCAGCGCGGCAGTGGCGAAGCGAAACTTGAACATTGCGGCTCGCACATGCGCTGGCGGGTTCGCGCCGAACGGATCGACGGCGAACAGCGCCTGCACAGACGGTTCGCCCTGCCTCAGCTTCAAAGCAGTGTCGGCAACCAACCGGCGCTGATCTCGGGCGCGCCGTAGCTGGCGAGCCACGTGGTGAAGCCCAAGTAGCCCTGCGCCGGCACGATGTGGGGCGGCAGCCGATCGACAGCAGCGACCAACGCGCGCGGCTGGTAGTCCCGCCATTGCTCGCCATCGCGGCTGCTTTGCCCGACCACACGTCCAGCAGTTGTCGGCTTCGGTGTTCGTCCACACCATGAATCCGATCGGTCGCGACAAGATCCTCGCGCTGTTCGCACTGGCCCGGAAACACGCACGGTGACGATCTCAGCAGTGCTGCGAACACGGATGCGGCGCCGCAATTCAGTAGCAGCACCGTAGCGAGTTCGACGAGTGCCTCAGTGGCGCCCCGTCGGGTGGCACTGGTAGCAGTTCGCCGTCGCCCACACATAGCCCGAGACACCATTGTGTTGGCTTTGCGCGGCACTCTGCCGGTGTTCGTGGCAGTCGATGCACGAGAACGCCACACGGTTGCCGGGGTTGTTGTGGCAGTCGAAGCACGCGAAGTGATTGTGCTTGCCGCTCGTGATGGGGAAGTGGTGGTTCCAGTTGCCTGCCCCCCAGTTCACGGTGCCGTGGCACTCCTGGCACTGCTGACTCATCTGGAACGACACGTGCGGCGGATTGCTGCTGGCCTGATAGGCAGCGAGGTGACAGGCCGCACACGCTGGGCTGAGCCCCGCATGTGTGCCGGGCGTCGTGTGGCACGCGGTGCACGCGCGCTGGTGCGCGTTCTGCAGCGGGAACGAAGCCGGATGCGCAAACGTGGCCCCGTGCCAGGTCGCCGTGTTGTGGCACTGCTGGCAGTTGGTGCCAAAGCCAGCCGTCGTGTGGTTGGGGTTCTGCGTCGCCTGGAAGGTGTCTGTGTGGCACGAGGCGCAGTCGATCGATGTTCCCGCGAACACCTGCCCCTGATGGCACTCGCTGCACCGCCGCCCCGCGTGGCCGAGCGTGAGCGCGAAGCTGCCCGGATGCTGCCAGTTGGCCGTGCGGAACGTGCGCGTATCGTGGCACTGGCTGCAGTCCATGCCGTAACCGGCGGCCGCGTGGCTCGGTTCGTGCGTCGCCGCAAAGTCGTCGCTGTGGC
>JBDSBS010000621.1:0-3002 GCA_039921435.1 Planctomycetota bacterium
TGCTGTCGCTCGTGCCGAGGTCGCGCACTTGCGCTTCTTCGCCAGCCCCCGAGCAGATGTCCCCGACCTTGGCCGTGCACGGGCCGTACAGATCGAAGAACAGGTCGGTGAGGTGCTTGAGGATCCCGAGCGAGCCGCCGGACCGGTAGTGGAAGACCGCGGCGGGCCCCGATTCGGCTCGCACCTGCTGCAGCTTGCTCGCGATGAGCTCCATCGCTGCATCCCAGGACGCGGGCTCGAGGCGGCCGTTGCGGCGCACCAACGGCTGCGAGAGCCGCGTCGGGGAAGCCTGCAGATCGAGGAATCGACTCGTGCGGAAGCACAAGAAGCCACGTGTGACCGGGTGTTCGGGATCGCCGCGAAGGTTGGTGACGACCCCGTCGGTCACGGTAGCCAGGATCCCACAGGCATCGGGGCAGTCGCGGTTGCAGGTGGTGCGCAGGGTCTGGGTCGTCATCAGCAGTCCTCTCTGGCCGCGCTACATCCGCCGATACCTTGGCCGCGCACGTTAGAGGGCCGACTCAGGCATCACCAAATCCCGGTTGCAGAACCGGCTCACGAGTTCACGATTTGGCAAGCCGCCCGGGCACCGCGAAGGAACGGTCAAGATTGGGTTCAAGGCGGATCAAGAAGCGCAGGCCGGGGTCGATGTTAGTTCTTCTCAACAACACAAGGCGGGTTCCTCTAGGCGCCTGCGCTTCGGCACCCGAGGGCTTTCCCCAACCTCACAAAGCTTCGGTGTCATCGGAGTTTCGGGGCGTTCTCCTTTGACCTGAACCTCCGGGCGTGCCTACTCTGCGGTCGACCGTCAGCTCGAGTCGATGGCAAACCTTCACCTCGAAACCACTTCGTCTCGCCGGAGACTCGAACTGACCTCGCAGACGATCCCGATTGGGAGGAGTTCACAAACACGCATGAACAAGTCGATCCCCCGCGGCCTGTTGGCCGTCGCCGTCTCGTCCGCCTTGCTGATTGCTCAGGAAGGCAACAAACCCATGACTGGCGGCTGGAGCGCCAAACCCGGGTCCGGTCTCAAGTACGACGGCGGCGACGCCTTCGGCATGACGTGGACCAACCTGCTGCAGGTGCACTGGAGCTTCACGAGCAACGAAAACGCTCCCGACATCAACAACTTCACGGTGCGCCGAGCCCGCACGACCTTCGCCGGCCACGCCTTCAGTCGAAACATCCAATACCGAATCACCTGGGATGCAATCGACGCCGGCGCGGCCGGCGACGGCAACCTCAAGGACGGCTGGGTGCAGTGGAACTTCGCGAGTTCCGACAGCGGCACGATTGGCTTGCGAGTCGGGCAGGGCAAGACCTTGTTCGGCCTCGAGTCCACCGGTTCGGCGAGCGGCCTCTGGTTCGTCGAACGATCGTCCACGTCGCGCACCTTTGCGGACGCGCGCTCTCGCGGCGCCTGGCTCAACGGCCTGCTCGCCGACAACAGGTTGCGCTGGTCGGCCGGCGCGATGAACGGCGACGCTGCCAGTGGTCTGGGCGGTGCAGTCGGTGGCACGACGCCGGCAACCGGCTACACGGATCGCGGCGAAGAGTCCAACAACTCGGACAACGCACTGAGCTACGTGTTGACGGCGAGCTTCGATCCGCTCGGTGATTTCTTCGACGGCAAGCAGACCGCCGAGTCCTTCAAGCAAGGGGACTGGCGCACCGAAGACAACGCGCTCAAGGCCACGGTTGGTGTCGGTGTCGCCCTCGGAAACGGCCGGACCGCGACGCCGGTCGGCGGATCCGTGCAGGACATCCAGAGCACCTCGCTCAACTTGAACACGGCGTGGACCGTCAGCCGGTTCCACGTGCTGGGTGAGTACTTCCTGCGCACCGACGACCAGCAGGGAGCGACTCCGGACAAGGAGAAACCCAAGGGCTGGACCGTCGGCGCGGGCTATCTGCTGCCGCAGAATGGCGACAGCAAGGTCCAGTGGGGACTCGGCCTGCGCTTCAACCGGCTCGAGAACGACATCGGCAACAACGCCTTCGTCGACTTCTTGACCGGGATGCAGGGCATCGGCTCGACACCAGGTGACGCGAACGAGATCACGGCGGTGCTCAACGCCTTCTACCACGGCCACGCATGTAAGACGCAGCTCGAGTACACGTTCCAGGACGTCGATCCCGATGGCACTGGGTCCAGCACCACGAACCACATCTTCCGCATCGGCTTCCAGCTGCAGTTTTGAACAAGACCGCGATTCGCGCGGGCTTGTTCAAAACCTCCTCCTGCTCCTGCGCCTCTCGGCACGTTGGGAGCATGAGGGAGCGGTGTGACATGACGGCGGTGCAAGGAGGTGGGCTCCCCACCTCCTGCCATGTACGGCGATGCGTGCCATCGCGACTCACTGACTGAGCGGCGGGGCGCGGCGGGGCCGAGCGAGCCGAGGGCAAACAGCAGATCGAGCTGCGTGCGGTTCCAATGCGCGACACCGTGACCAGGCACAGCGGCGTCGACGCGGTCGGGTCGCACGGCATGACCATCGGCGGCGTCGTTCCGGGCGGCAGGTAGTACAAGTCGGCCGCAGCCAGCGTGGCCACCTGCGCCATGGCCGTATTGGGATCGACGTCCTCGCGGAAGAAGTCGCGCACGACGGAGACCCCGACCATCGACCTCGCTTCCTGGTACGAGATGCCGTTGGCCATGAGGGGCGGAAACAAGCGGCCTCTCACGAACGGATGGGCAGAATCCGCACGCGCGCCGAGGCGACGTCGATCGTGATGATCGCAACCCTTCCCAGCACTTCGGCATGATCGCGAAACACGGCGACCACGGGTTTGCCAACGGCTCCCGGCAAGGTGTCCTGGGTGCGAAGCTGCAGCACACTTGGGCCCTCTGCGCGTGTCATGGCGAGCATGACGCCAAAGTCGAGGTCATGAGTGAACACGACCGCGCCGTTCTCACGAGCCCACTTCACGATGCCCGCAACGGCAGATCGATTTCCTCAACACGCCAGGCGGCGTAGCTGAGCGCGGCGAACACATCG
>JBDSBS010000622.1:0-2674 GCA_039921435.1 Planctomycetota bacterium
CCTCAAGCGCCTCGCCGCTCGCCAGCAGCAGGAGAACGACCGCGCCCGACAGCGTGGCCAGCAGGGCGGCGGCGGTGCCGGCGGTGGATCGTCGCAGCGCCAGCTCGCCGACGAGACGGAGAACCTCGCGCGCCAGCTCGAGCGTCTCGCGCGTGAACAGAAGTCGAACGAAATGCAGGAGACGGCGAATCGCCTCCAGGATGCTGCGAACCAGATGCGTCGCTCGGCGGCGCAGTCGGGCAACTCGTCAGGCAGCCAGGGCGGCAGCGGTGGTTCCGCGTCACAACAGCTGGAGCAGGCGCGCCGATTGCTCGAGGAGGGTCGCCAGGCCGCGACGTCGAATGGCGTGCAGGATGCCGCCCGTCGCGCCAACGAACTTGCGGAGCAGCAGCGTCAGGTGGCCAAGGACGTGAGCCAGATGGGCCAGGGCAGCGGCGCCGAGAAGCAGCAGCAGGTCGACCAGCGCAAGGAAGCGATGGCGGGCGACGTTGCCGCGCTCGAGCGCGACCTCGATCGCATGGCGCGTGACTCGCGCGCTCAGCAGGCGGGTGCATCGGCGGGCATGCGTGATGCTGCCGCGAACATCCGCCGCACGTGTATCGACGATCGCATCACGTTCTCGCGGCAGTCGATGAACAGCCCGTCGCGCGAATACGCCAACAATGTCGAGAAGCAGATCCAGACGGACCTCGATTCACTCAGCTTCAGGCTCTCGCGCGTGGCGAGTGGTGTGCAGGCCGGCTCTGACTCCGCGCGGCGTTCGGCGCGTGCGCTCGACCAGGCGCGCGATCTCGTCCGTGGTCTCGCATCGCTCGACGAGCGCATGCGCGAGCGCCTCGGCCGATCCGGAAACGGCGACCAGGGGCAGCAACAGGGCCAACAAGGGCAACAGGGCCAGCAGGGGCAGGGAGGACAGCAGGGCCAAGGCCAACACCAGGGCCAACAGGGTCAGGGTCAAGGCCAGCAGGGCCAGGCAGGTCAGCAAGGCCAAGGGGGCCAGCAGGGTCAAGGCGGCCAGCAAGGTCAGGGCAACCAGCAGGGGCAGGGCGGCGGTGGCCGTCGCGGCCTCAATCCGTCGCAGCAGCAAGGCGGAGGCATGCCGGGTGAACGCCAGATAGGTGGACAACTCGGCGGCAATGGCCAGGGGGGTCCGCGTGCGGGCTTCACCGCAGAGGATGCCCGGCAGTTCGCTCGCGAACTGCGTTCGCAGCGTGAGCAGGCCGAAGACCTGCGCCGTTCGCTGACGGGTTCCGGAACGTCGACCGTTGACCTCGATCGTCTCATCGCGCGCCTGCGAGAACTCGAGTCGGGGCGCACGTTCAACGATCCGGAAGAACTCGAGCGGCTGCGCGGCTCGGTGCTCGAAGGCTTCAAGGAGTTCGAGTTCGGCCTGCGTCGCCAACTGGCGGGAAAGGACCGCGAAGGACCGGTGCTCGGCGGGTCAAGCGACGTGCCGCAGGCGTATCGCGACATGGTCGACGAATACTTCCGCTCCCTTTCCCGCCGCTCCGGGAAGAAGCAATGATCGTGGTCGTTCCCAACCCCCATTCGATGACCATCACTCCTGCGCAACGCTCGACCCGGCCGCAAGCCGCTGAACACTCGCCGTACTACGGCACCTACATCGCTCGCGTGCCCGATGGCGACATCGTCGAGACGCTCGCGCGCGTGGACGACGGCATCCTTCCGTTGTTGCGCGCGCTGCACGAGTCGGCCGCGGGCAAGCGCTACGCCGAGGGCAAGTGGAGCATTCGCGAGGTTGTCGGGCACGTCACCGACACGGAGCGCGTATTCGCCTATCGCGCAATGCGTTTCGCCCGCAACGACGAGACCGAACTGCCCGGCTTCGACGAGAATACGTTCGTCACCAACGCGAGCTTCGACTCACGTACGCTCGCCGACCTGCTCGACGAATTCGAGGCCGTGCGCCATGCGTCCGTGCTGATGTACCGCAGCCTCAACGCCGATGAATGGAACCGGCACGGCACGGCCAATCGTGCGCGCATGTCGGTGCG
The DNA here is from genome assembly GCA_039921435.1 of Planctomycetota bacterium. Classification (GTDB taxonomy): domain Bacteria; phylum Planctomycetota; class UBA1135; order UBA1135; family UBA2386; genus DASVAL01. The sequence continues at coordinate 2,016 of JBDSBS010000622.1, forward strand.
GGCCTACGCGTGGATGACCGCGGGCCACGAACTGCACCACGTCGGCATTCTCACGTCGCGCTATCTCTGATATTGTCATCCTGGTCCGGCTCCCGGATCCCCGCGCCAAACCGCGGGGGACATGCCTGCGCTGACGGTGCTCGCTTGTCCGGGATGACCGCGTTCGTTACGCCGTCGGCGGCTCGAAGTCCGACATGCGCGGCGTGTCGCGCAGCTCGACCGCCGACGACTTCTTCCGGATGCGGAGGTTGAGCACCTCCACCAGGAACGCGAAGGCCATCGCGAAATAGGTGTAGCCCTTCGGCAGGTGCTGCCCGAGGCCTTCCGCCACGAGGTTCGTGCCGATGAGCACGAGGAACGAGAGCGCGAGGAGCTTGATCGTCGGGTGACGGTCCACGAAGTCGGATATCGGTCCCGCCGCCACGAGCATGACGCCGAGCGCCAGCACGTTCGCCGTGATCATGATGCCGACGTGCGAGACCATGCCCACGGCCGTGATCACCGAGTCGAGCGAGAAGATGATGTCGACGAACATGATCTGCACCACGACCGCAGCGAGGGACTTTGCCACGCGCCCCTGCATTTCCTGCGACGTTTCGCCCTCGAGCTTGTCGTGGATCTCGTACGTCGCCTTGCCGATCAGGAAGAGCCCACCGATG
>JBDSBS010000623.1:0-8908 GCA_039921435.1 Planctomycetota bacterium
CGAACTGATCGCCGTGGCGCACGAGGATGTTGCCGTCCAACACGGTGCTCGCTCGCACGAGCTTGGTGCCAGTGGCAGGCGCGACGTCGCTCGGCGCCGACTCCGCGCGCCGTTGCCAGAAGGGCTCGCTGCGGAAGCGCTGCTCGCGCTGCACGAACGCGGTCGATACCGCGCGGTGCGCCGTGAAGAGCCCACGTTCCCAACGTGCGTGGAGATCGCGCAGCCGTGGCCACCACTCGGGGTTCTGCAGCGCCGTGCCGACCGCCGCAGCGGCGTGGTCCGCGCCGGCGAGTGCCTTCTCGACGCCTTGACTCGCGAGTGGGTCGATCGTCGCCGACGCGTCGCCGAGCAGCATCACTTTGGCCGCCGTCGTGCGATAGCGTGCGGTCGCGTCGTTGGCGTAGACGAGCTGTCGCGCCCGCAGGCGGCGGGCTGGACCGCGCGCATTGGCGAACGCGCGTTCGAGCAGAGCCTCGCGGCCAACCTGTTCGAGTTGCTCCTGGTCGAGCAACACGGCCGCACTCGCGCTGCCCGCCGCCGGCACGTGCGTCCAGATCCAGCCTTCGGGCACTGCTTCGACGACCGCGGTACCTCGGTCCGAGTCGTCGGGCTCCCCCACCCACGTGAACGCCAACGTGCTCGGACCAGCCGATTCTTCGCGCGCGGGCACGAGCGCCTGCAGCGAACTGCGACCCGTCGCGACGATGCTCAGGGCCGGTTCGACGTGTTCGCCGCGCCCATCGGCAAAGAGCACCTTGGCGCCGCCGCCAGCATCGTCGAAGCGCACCCGCGCTGGGCAAACCACGCGCACGCCGCGCGCTGCCACGGTCGTTCGCATCGCTTCGTCGAAGGGTCCGCGCTGCAGCCACAAGCCGGCATGGCCCGGTTCACGCCATTGCAGCGCGTCGCTGCCCCAGATGGCGCCGTGGCGCAACGGGTCAGGTTGGGCGCATGTCGTCAGCAGGATGCCGAGTCCCGTGCGCTCGAGCATCGGCATCGACGAACCGAGCAGGGTCTCGTTCGGTCCACTGTAGTGCGCGCGGCCGTGGTCGACGAGCATGACCGCGCGGCCGCGCTGCGCCAGGAGGATCGCGAGCGCACAGCCGGCGGGTCCGCCGCCGACGATCAAGCAATCACAGGTGCCCTTGGCCACGGTGTGCACGTTAGCCGCTGCCCACGTCGAGAGGCCACAGATGCATGGCGATCAAGCCCTTGCTTTGCTCCGCTGTGCCGCCGCCGCTGGCTTGGTGTTCTGCACCAACCGACCCAGCTGTTCGGCCAGAGCCACCTGCAAGCTCGTGAACCCCGCGTAGTGCACGGTGCGCGCCGGCACGTTGCTCGACCGCGCCAGCTCCAACGCCGGCTCCGTCGTCTCGTGCCGGTTCCAGTGCAGCAGCAACAGCACGTCGACACCCGCGCGCAGCCGTTCGGCGATCGTGTTGACGACCTTCTGGGGCGAAGTGTAGTTGGTCTCGAACCACTCCGCCGCGAATCCCCACTGCGAGGCGAGCTTCTCGAGCCGCGGATGGTGCCGGCGCTGCCGTTCGTTGCCGCCGACGACGAGCACGCGCGGCGCGCGCCCCAGCGACTTGCAGAGCATCTGCACGGCAGCGCGACCGCTGTCGCCGCCACCGGGAGTCTCGTCGTTGTGTTCGAGCAGCTTCTCGATCGCGGCGAGGTCCTCTTGCGCCAGTTCGGGGAACGTGCACGCCACCTCCTGCAGCAGGCCATGCGCCTGTTGCAGCGACTCGACGTCCTTGCGCGCGCGCAGCGAACGCGCGATCGCCACCTGCAGCTGCGCGCGGTCGAAGTCGCGGCCTTCGAGCTCTTCGTAGACCGCCGCCAGCTCGACCTTGATTTCGAGGTGATCGAGCGCCTGGCCGACGACCTCCTCGTTGCGCAGCAGCTTCTCGAGCGTGTCGAACTTGCCCCGCTGCTGTAACAGCTCGCGCATTTCGCCAAAGCACGCCCGCGCCGCATCGCGTTCGCCGAGCATGTTGTGCGCCGTCAGCACGACGCGCAGTGCGTCGATGCGCTGGTCGAGGTCAACAGCGACCTCGAGCACGCGGCGCGCGGCCAGCAGGGCTGGCGCTGCCTCGGCGAGCGACAGGTACTCGAGCGCCACGAACAGCAGCTGATCAGGCGACGATCCGCGCCCGACGTCGACGGCGTCGAGGAAGCGCAGCGACACGCGCCGGTCGAGCTTCTTGAGCGCCTCGTGCACCGAGTAGAAGCTTTCGAGGTCGGGCTTCACGGTCGCCAGCGCCTGCTCCATGAGACGAACTGCGCGCGTGGCTTCGGCCGGATTGCCAGCCATCAGCAAGGCGGCTGCCTGAAAGAACCGGGCTCGGTCACGCAGCTGCACGTCGCGGCCCTCGAGCCGCCGCAGCCCGGCGATGGCGCGATCGAATCCGCGCGCGGCCGCGGTGAGATCACCGGTCTCGTAGGCCAATAGGCTGCGCAAGTAGACGGCTTCGAGGCAGGCCTGGTCGGGCTCTTCGGCGACATGGCGCAAGCGGGCCAGCGCGGCCTCGCGTTCGTCGCGCTGTTGCCGCGGCTCGCAGCAGACCGTGTCGTGCAACCGGAGTTCGCCGAGTGCGGCAACGAGCGCCGCTGCACTCGCGAGCCCAGGATTGCCCTGCGCCAGGCGCTCGGCGCGTTCGGCCGCCTCGATCGCCATGCTCCACTCGCTGGCCGCGAGCAACCGTTCGGCCAGCGCTCGGTGGTAGCGCGCCCGCACGTCGCCAGGCAGGCGATCGAAGCCAGCCATGCCGAGGATCTTGCCCAGAATGGATGCGGTGCTCTCCTGGTCGTCGGTGTCGACGCGCACTTCGAGCCGCCCCAGCAGGTCCGTGACCGCGGCATCGACGATGGTGTCGAGTTCGCCGGCTTGGGGTTCGGCCGCCAGATACTGAATGGCGCGCACCGCGATCTTGAGGTCGCCCGACCAGAACAGTGAACGCACCACGAGCGGCAGCACGTTGCCGGCGACGCCGGGGTCGCTCAGTAGATCGAGCAGCATCTGTGGATCCTGCAGCAACTCGGCGATGCGTTCGCGTTCGCCCTTGCGGTCGTGGGCTCGCACGGTGCCGAACAGGCACCAGCGCCGCGCCGAGGTGTCGGAGCCGACACTCGGCAGCTCGAGGCCCAGCAGCGCGTTCGCATAGCCGATCAGGAAGCTCGGACCCGGGCGAGGTCCACTTAGCTGCCAGTAGTCGAGAAGCTGCTGGCGCAACACTTCGGGCTTCTGCTCGCCCTTCTCGGCGGAATGGACCTGTTGCAACAACAGACGATCGAGTGCGGTCTCCCAACCCATGGCCATGGTCTCCTCGATGGGCTATCGGCCGGTTGCAGCTGCCGTCTGGCCGGCAGCGGAGAAGCGGCGGTGGGATGGCCCAATGCGTCCGCCCGATGAGTAGGCCCAGCGAGGTAGCCCACCGGGCAGTGAGAGCACCCAGCGAGAACGCGCAGCGAAAGGGCCCAGCGAAGTTGCCCTGCGCCGCAGCGGCGATCACCCCATCAGCGCGCGCGCATCCTGCGGCAGCACGACCACGAACCCTTCGAGTCTCTGCCCGTGGGATTTGGGCCCGTGGGATTTGGGCCCGTGGGATTTGGTAACGTCGCCAGCAGCCCGCGCCAGGGCGCCGATTGCGAGATCGCCTTCGCGAAGAGCCGCCACCGTCGACGCACTCGCCTCGAGCCAGTGGTGCCCCCCATCGTCGTCGCGCACGCCGAACCCCGCGGGTCCCAAATCCTCGATCTGCAGAATCGTGGGTCGCGTCGATGGCTCGTCCGCCGTCGAGAGTGCGAGCCCCGCTGCCTGCAGGCGATCGACTTGATCGAGCAGCGGGCCCTGGCATTCCTGTAGCACACTGGTCAGTTCCAGCTCCTGGGTCTTCTCCGCCCATGCGTAGAACTTGCCCAGCTCGGCAAACGCGGCGCGCACGCACGCCGCACGCTCGGACGGCGGCGAGCCGAGGAACACGTGCAGCAGGAGCCGCATGAGGTCCGTGCCCGTGACCAGGTCAAGGTCGCTGTTGGGCAGCGGGGCGTTGGCCTGCAACTGCACCCAGAGCCGCAGCGGCTCGATTGCCGGATCGTCTTCGCGCCCGGCCTCCCAGAGGTACTCCTGGATCAGCGGGCCCAGGTCACCCACTGCCCTGTCGATGGATTCCGCCTGCTCGTCTGCGTCGTCGTCTTCGCGCTCTTCACCTTCGAGCTCGGCGTCATCGAGCCCGTCGTCGTCGAGCTCGTTGTCTTCGCGCTCGTCGTCGTAAGGATTCTCCTCGTCGTCGCTGGCGCCGGGCTCGAGACCGGCCAAGCGTTCGAGCTGGGAAAACAAATCGTCGACGTCGCGCTTCTGGCGCAGGCCCTCGTCGAGCGTTCGCACCAGGCGTTCGCCGAGAGTCTCGCCGGGCACTGCGCCTGCCGGGTCGGAACTCGGCGCAACCGCCTCGGTCTCAGCAGTGCCGTGGTAGACGTTCCAGATCTCGAGCAACAGGCGCCGGCCTTGGTCGAGGTCGATGTTGGTCTCGAAGGCGAGCTGGTCGAGCAACGGTCCCATCACTGGTCCCAGGCGGTGAGCGAGAGCTAGTTGCTGGCTCACCTCCGCCGCTGTGAGGTGCCCGCCGCCGGCCTGCAGCAGCTTGTCGAGTTGGGCCTCGAGGTGCTCGAGAGGCACCGACGGCGCTGGCGGCACTGATGGCACTGATGGCACTGAGGGAGCGGGCGTCGAGGTCGGACTGCGCGTCTGCTCGTGCCGCCGCAGCAGCAGGTGTTCGAGTTCGACTTGTCGCAGTCGGCGGCCCAGATCGAGGCGGCGCACGTCGCGGCGGAAGGCTTCGGCTAGGTCGGCGCCGGGGCGGAACACCGCGGCCGCCGTCGACGGTGTCCACTGGTTGCTGGCGACCGCGAACAGCCGGCCGGCCAGCAGGTCGCCCGGTTGCAGCGACTCGTGTGGCACCGCAAGCTCGTAGACGGCATCGTCCTGCAGGTCGCGCGCATCGACGCCAGTCGGCTCCGCCGTCAGCACGAGGAAGACGCCAACCAGCGAGTCTTCGAGTTCGGTTGCGTCCCGGCCAAAGTGCGGCAGTTCGATCGGCACGACGCCGAGCGCTTCGCTCTCGCGCTCGAGAGCGAACCACTCCGAGAAGCGGTGCTCGGCGGTGTCTGCCGCACCGCGCAGCTGCGGCCCCGCCGGCACCTCGCTGCCGAGGAACTCGCGGCGTGCCCGCAAGATCTCCGCTTGCAGACGCGGATCGGCCGCCAGCCTCTGCGCGAGTCGGGCGACAGCGACTTCGGCGGCCCGAGCATCGTTGCGAGTCATGGCGAGAAGGTGGCAGGCGGCACGGCCGAATGCAATCGACGCCGGGCACTCGTTTCCGGTGTTTCCCGCTCGTGCCCCTCGTCGGCGGGCAACGGGCCGGGCACAATGGCCGCGTGGTCTCGATCCTCCAGGATCCCCCGGCGGCGGCGGCACCGGGTTCCAACTTCCTGCAGCTGCTCGAGCAGCTGGGGTGGGTCGACCGCACGGCATTGGGCGTGCTCGCTACGTTCTTCGTCATCGGCCTGTTCAAGGGCCTGATCTGGCAGGTCAGCCGCATCGCCATCCTCGCGGCCGCGTACGTCGTGGCGGGGCACTTTGGCGCGGGGCTCGGCGCCTTCTTGGCGCGCACTCCGGCCGTCGGCGGCAGCACGCCGGTCGAGGGTGCGGCCGTCGATACGCCCGAGACGACGCTCTACCTCGCCTACGTGCTGCTCTTCCTCGCGGTGCTCGTCGTACTGAGCTTGGCGGCGATCCTGGTGAAGAAGCTCGCGAACAAAGCGGGCCTCGGGTTCTTCGACCGCCTCGGCGGTGGCGTGCTCGGCGTCGCCACGGGCGCGGCAGTCGTGCTGTTCGGGTTGTTCGTCGTCAACATGTTCTTCCGCGGCAGCCAGTTGTCGATGGCGGCGGAGTCGTCCCATTCGCTGCGGTTGTCGCGTCAGGCGGTTGCATGGCTCGGTCCCAAAGTGCCCGACCCCCTGCGCGGGGTGTTGGCGCTGGCGCCGCTGCGGGCCAAGACCGGGCCGGACGCGGAACGTACGCCCGGCGAAACGACGAACGGTGCCGCGCAGCACGTCGAGCCCGGTCGAGTGCCGGGGTCATCTCCGGCTCCGTCGCAGACCACCGCGCCGGACCAACCAGGGCCAACTGATGGAACGCGCCCGCCGTCGTCGCCGCCCGCGAGTCCGGGTGCGCGCGGTGGGGGCAAGAAGAACTCCGGCTAGCGACCGCAAGGACCGGGACTGGATCTGACATTGAGCGCGACCTTCGGTTTCGAGCCGGACCTCGATCTGGCTGACGACCCGGCGGCCTGGCAAGTGCACGGTGAGCCAGCAGAGATCGAAACTCGAGGGGACAATGTGTCTGACCGAGCGGAAGGCAGGTGCGCTGCGTCAGGCTGGGCGTTCCGACACGGAGACGCAGTCCATGGCGGCGCCAGCCGATCGTCAACAGCCACGTGTGCGCAAAGGTGACCGGGCGAACGACGGCCTCGAGGTCGCGCACGACGATCGTCTCGCGAAAGCCCGCCAGGCCCGATTGCACCGGGCCCAACCTTGCACTGCGCCCCCTCCTGCCCGATCGTGGTCGCCTTACTGCTTGGGGGCGCCCGTGCGTTGCCGCGGGCTGAGATGCACCCCTCGAACCTGATCCGGATCATGCCGGCGTAGGAAACAGCAGCCATGACGACCGTTCCGAACCAGCCCGTCCGTCCGAAGACCGCGTCCCCGACTCCGAAGCCCGCCACGCCCCTGCGCCCGCTGGCCGAGTCGTTCCCCAATTCCGCGAAGGCCACCGTCTCCGAGCTCGAGGTGCCCGTGCGCGACATCCGCCTCACCAACGGCGACGTCGTGCGCGTCTACGACACGACCGGTCCGCAGGGGCACGACCCCAAGCGCGGCCTGCCGCGCCGCCGCCAACCTTGGATCGACGCGCGGCTCGCGCGCGGCGACACCAACTTCTCGCAGATGCACTACGCGCGGCGCGGCATCGTCACCGAGGAGATGCGCTTTTGCGCCATCCGCGAGAACTGCGACCCGGAGTTCGTGCGCAGCGAAGTCGCGCGCGGTCGCGCCATCATCCCGGCCAATCGCAAGCACCCGGAACTCGAGCCGATGGTCATCGGCCGCAACTTCCTGGTGAAGATCAACAGCAACATCGGCAACTCGGCCCTCGGCAGTTCGATCGACGAAGAGGTCGAAAAGCTGCAATGGTCGATCCGCTGGGGTGCTGACACCGTGATGGACCTCAGCACAGGCAAGAACCTGCACGAGACGCGCGAGTGGATCCTGCGCAACAGCCCCGTGCCGATCGGCACCGTGCCGATCTACGAAGCGCTCGAGCGCGTGCAGGGCAAGGTCGAGGACCTCAACCTCGCGATGTACCTCGAAGTGCTCGAGGAGCAGGCCGAACAAGGCGTCGACTACTTCACGATCCACGCCGGCGTGCTGCTGCGTTACGTGCCGCTGACGGCCGAACGCGTCACGGGCATCGTCTCGCGCGGCGGTTCGATCCTTGCCAAGTGGTGCCTGCACCACCACGAAGAGAACTTCCTCTACACGGGCTTCGCCGAAATCTGCGAGCTCATGCAGAAGTACGACGTGTCGTTTTCGCTCGGCGACGGCCTGCGGCCCGGCAGCATCAAGGATGCCAACGACGCTGCGCAGTTCGGCGAGCTCGAGACGCTCGGCGAGCTGACCAAGATCGCCTGGGAGCACGACGTGCAGACCATGATCGAGGGCCCCGGCCATGTGCCGATGCACCTGATCAAGGAGAACATGGACCGGCAGCTCGAAGTCTGCCACGAAGCGCCGTTCTACACCTTGGGTCCGTTGGTGACCGACATCGCACCTGGCTATGACCACATCACCTCGGGCATCGGGGCTGCGATCATCGGCAGCATGGGCACGGCGATGTTGTGCTACGTGACGCCCAAAGAACACCTCGGCCTGCCCGACAAGGACGACGTCAAGCAAGGGGTCATCACCTACAAGATCGCCGCGCACGCGGCCGATCTCGCCAAGGGGCACAAGGGCGCGCAGGACCGCGACGACGCGCTCAGCAAGGCGCGCTTCGAGTTCCGCTGGGACGACCAGTTCAACCTGGCACTAGATCCCGAGACCGCGCGCAGCTACCACGACGCGACGCTGCCGCAGGACGGCGCTAAGGTCGCGCACTTCTGCTCGATGTGCGGTCCGCGCTTCTGCTCGATGAAGATCACCGAGGAAGTGCGTGCATACGCGAAGAAGGGGCTGGCGGAGAAGAGTGTCGAGTTCGCCGAGCGCGGTGGTGTAATCCAGTAGCGCTTGCCGAGGCGTCGCTCCTCGCACCTATGTATGGATTGCCGGCCCACCACGCGGCAGCTTGACCCAGAACGTGCTGCCGCTCCCGAGCGCACTTCGCACGCCGACCTCGCCGCCAAACCTGCGCACAGTGTTCTTGACGATCGACAGACCGAGCCCGGTACCGCCGAGTTCGCGCGAGCGAGCTCGGTCGACGCGGTAGAAGCGTTCGAAGACGCGTTCTTGGTCTTCGGGCCCGAGTCCGATCCCGGTGTCGACGACGTCGAGCTGTACGGTGTCGCCGACCGTGCTGACGCTGACGGTCACGCTGCCGCCTTCGGGTGTGTACTTGATCGCGTTGTCGATGAGGTTGCCCGCAACCTGCCGAATGGCCTCGCGGTCCGCGGCGACGAGCACTTGCGCCTCCGACGTGTGCGCCGCCAACTGGAGCCGACGCTTCTCCGCGAACGGGCCGAGGTCGCGCACGGCCTCGCGCACGACCGCGGCGAAGTCGCACGTTGCACCGACCTCGTCGCCAGGGCCGTCTTCGTCGAGGTGCGAGAGCGTCAGCAGATCAGCGACGAGT
>JBDSBS010000624.1:0-3927 GCA_039921435.1 Planctomycetota bacterium
GGCACCCCGGTACGCGCACGCTGCGTTCACGAACCGCGCCCGAAACCGATGCGGTCGCTTGGTGCCGGCTTTGGCGCCGGCTGCGCGGCTGGCGGATCGCTTCGAACACTGCGGCGATGCGTTCGCCGTGGTTCGCAAACTTCTGCTCGAGCTCCACCACCTTTGCGGCCAGCTCCGCGTGATCGCCCAGCAGCCGACGCAGTTGCACGAAGGCCCGCATGATCGCAACGTTGACCTCCGCCGCCCTCGTCGAACGCAGCACGCTAGACAGCATCGCGACGCCCTGCTCCGTGAAGGCCCACGTTGCTTCCGGCGGCCGCCTTGGTCGGCACGGCGTAGAGCCTGGCCAGGTCCTCGTCGAGAAGGACCCGCTGGCCGCGCAAGTGGCGGATTCGGGCGGCAATGTCGGTTGGCGAAAAGGCAGCGGGCTTGGCGTGCTGGCGATGAATGGTCATGGTTCCTCCGCCCTGCTTGTGTGCCGATGGGGGCAGGACCCGCGGCAACTCGAGGTCACACTCTGCGCCTTCAAGTTGGCAAGCCATTGCAACGAGCGGACTAATGGGTTCTCGGGGACACCCGCATTACCGCGTATGGTCCAGCGCTGTGCCGAAGCGACGCAAGCAATCCAAAGCCCCCTGGTGGGAGGACCTGCCCACCGAAGAACTGCTCGACGTGCGCCTCTGCGACCTCGGCCTCACCATCCCCGGCACGACTCTCGAACGCCGCATCCAGCTGCTGCACGACGAGCTCGGCATGGCGGGCCTCGTCTTCCGCCCCTACGTCTGGCTGTCGACCGACTGGTCCACACCCGAGGGCTCGACGGGCTTCGCAGTTCCGTTCTACCTCGCGAACAACCGCCTCGTGCGGCTTGAACACTCGCAGATGTTCGAGGCTGAGGGCAGCACGCAGGAGTGGTGCATGAAGTTGCTGCGCCACGAAACCGGTCACGCAATCGACAACGCGTACCGGCTGCACCAGCGCAGCGACTGGCGCCGCACGTTTGGTCGCTACAGCGCGCCGTACCGTTCGGCCTACCAGGTGCGCCCACTGAGCAAGCACTACGTGCAACACCTCGGTGCGTGGTATGCGCAGAGCCACCCGGCCGAGGACTACGCCGAGACGTTCTCCGTCTGGATGGCGCCCAACTCGCGCTGGCAGACGTTCTATGAAGGCTGGCCGGCGCTGAAGAAGCTGCAGCAGCTCGACAAGATACTGAAGGATATCGGCGACCTGCCACAGCCCGTACGGAGCCGCGACCGCGACGGGTCATTGCCGCGCCAGAGGATCACTCTGCGCGAGTTCTACCGCGAGAAGCAGGCGGCATACGGCACACGGCACCTGTGGCGGCACGACAGTGAACTGAAACTCGTGTTCGAAGCTCCCTCGCCCGGGTCGAGGCGACCGCGCGCGGCAACGTTCCTGCGCAACGAGCAGGTCCAGCTGCGCAGCAAGGTCTCCGCCCTGACCGGGCAATACCGCTACATCGTCGACCAGGCGATCATCGCCATCGAGCAGCGTTGCCGCGAACTCGACCTTCGCCTCAAGACCTCGAGCGATCAAGCGCGACTCGGCGCTGCGGTGTTGACGACAATGGTCACCCTTTCACTCGCGCGCGGGCACCAGCCGCGGTTCCGCCGATGAGGAAGCTGCGCGTGCTCGTGGCGATGCACGACGTGCTCGTTCCCCCCGACAACGCCGACAAGCTGCCGGCGAGTGAGACGTGGACCTACCAGATGGAGCTCGACGTGCTGCGCACGCTGCGCAAACTCGGCCACGACGTGCAGGCCCTCGGCGTCGGCGACGAACTGCGACCGATCCGCGAATCGATCAGCGAGTGGAAGCCTCACATCGTCTTCAACATCCTGACGGACTTTCACGACGTCGTCGCCTATGAGGCGCACGTCGTCAGCTACCTCGAACTGCTCAAGCAGCCCTACACGGGCTGCAACGCGCGAGGTATGACACTGGCCGGCGACAAAGGGCTCAGCAAGCAGATCCTCTCTTGGCACCGCATCCCCTGCCCGGCGTTCGCGGTGTTCCCGCTGCGCACCAAACGAGCGCGACTGCCGCGCCGCATGCAGTTTCCCGTCATCGTCAAGTCGGCCGTGCAGCACGGCAGCGCTGGCATCTCGCAGGCATCGGTGGTGCGCGACGACGAGGAACTCGCCGAACGCGTCGAGTTCTTGCACCGCACGCTGCAGACCGACGTCGTCGTCGAACAGTATCTCGAGGGCCGCGAGTTCACGGTCAGTGTGCTCGGCAACGAGCGGCTCGAGGCGTTCCCGATCTGGGAACTGTGGTTCGACAAACTGCCCGCAGGCAACGAGGCGATCGCGACGTCGCGCGTCAAGTGGGACGAGAAGTACCAGAAGCGCATCGGTCTGCAGACAGGCCGCGCGCGCGACCTCGGCAATGACCTCGAAGAGAAGATCTATCGCATCGCCAAACGCACTTACCGCGCCCTGCACCTTTCGGGCTATGCGCGCGTCGACTTCCGTTTGGATGCCGAGGGGCGCGTGTTCGTGCTCGAAGCAAACGTCAACAACGACCTGACGCCCGGCGAGGACTTTCCCGAGTCGGCCAAACACACCGGAGTCGACTACGGGCAGCTGCTGCAGCGCATCCTCAATACAGGCCTCGCCCACAAGCCGGCCTGGAAGGTCGACTGACGCCGCGCGGGTTCAGGCATCGGGCCCCCACGGCGTCGTGCTGCGGCGTTCGCCGCCGTGGCGCACGGCGTTCTCGCCGTGCCGGTCGCGGATCTTGTCCATCGCGGCCAAGAGCTGATCGCGCTGTCGCGTCGACGGCGCAAACAGCCCCGCTTGCACGGGCGCTGCCTGACTCACCAAGGACGCGGCGGTGACCCCGAGCAGACGGATGCCGGGGCGTCCGTTCCAGCATGCAGCCAGCAGTTCGCGCGCGACGCGATACAGCTCGAGGTCGTCGGCCGTCGGCGGCACCTTGCGCTGGCGCGACAGAGTCGTGAAGTCCGCGTGGCGCAGCTTGAGGCGCACAACCGTGCCGCGCACGCCTTCGTGCCGCAGGCGCCGCCCCACCATCTCACTGAGCTGCAGCAACGTGCCGTGCACAAGGTCGAGTGAGGTCAAGTCTTCGGCGAACGTCATCTCGTGGCCGATCGACTGCGCCTTGCGCTCGGCTTCCACTTCGCGCGGATCGAGACCGTTCGCCAACACGAAGAGATGCTCGCCCAGACTCTTGCCGAGTGCTTGCACGAGTTGCGCTTCGCTGCGCGCCTGCACGTCGGCGATCGTACGCAGCCCCGCCCGTTCGAGCTGTTGTTGCGTCACGGCGCCTACTCCCCACAAGCGCGACACGGGCAGCGGCGCCAAGAACGCGCGTTCGGTGCCGGGCGCGACGACGACGAGCGCATCGGGCTTCTTCAGATCGCTCGCGACCTTCGCGACATACTTGGAAGTCGCCACGCCGACCGACACGCATAGCTGCGTGGCCGCCTTCACCTCGGCCCGGATGCGCGCGCCAATCGCCTCACCATCGCCAAACAGTGCCCGGCTGCCAGTGACGTCCAAGAACGCCTCGTCGAGCGACAGCGGTTCGACGAGATCCGTGAAGCGTTCGAAGACCTCGCGCACCTGCGCCGACACGGCCGCGTAGACCTCCATGCGCGGCACGACGAAGATGCCGTGCGGACAGAGCTGCTTAGCGCGCACGCCCGGCATCGCCGAGTGCACGCCGAACTTGCGCGCTTCGTAGCTCGCGGTGCTGACGACCTGACGCCGACCGGAGCCGCCGACGATCACGGGCTTGCCGCGCAGCTCCGGCCGGTCACGCTGCTCGACCGCGGCGAAGAACGCGTCGAGGTCCACGTGGAGGATGGTCCGGGTGCTCACCTGCACCATTCTCCGCCCGAGGCGTGACGGCGTCCTGTCACGGCTTGCCTGGATCTCA
>JBDSBS010000625.1:0-9378 GCA_039921435.1 Planctomycetota bacterium
AACGGCACCGGCAAGATCCGCGGCGTCTACCTGCAGGGCAACGAGGCGGTAGCCGCGATCTTCCGTCCGTGGTTGCGCGCGTTCCACACGCATGGCGCCTCGACGCTGACGCTCGACGACACGGGCGGCACCGACCACCTCGCGTTCCACGGAGTTGGCGTGCCGGGCTTCCAGTTCATCCAGGACGAAGTCAGCTACGGAACGCGCACGCACCACTCCAACATGGATGTCTGGGACCACGCTGTTGCCGAGGACCTCAGGCAGGCGTCGGTGATCATGGCGACGTTCGTGTGGCAGACCGCGCAGCGCGACGAGAAGCTGCCGCGCCAGCCGGTGCGCCCGCGCGGCGGTCGCCGCGGCGGTGGTGGTCCGCCCGCGATTCGCTGAGTTGGTTGACGACACTGGCAAGTCACGGACAGGCGCGCACGACGACGCCCCATCGCCGCTCGGTGCGTGCGTGGGGGGACGTGTTGTAAAATCTGATATCGTAGATTGGATTCCCCAATACGAGATATGTCGAACGGGAGCTGACCGCGTCCCTGCGCAACGCCGCGGACGAGCGAGTTGCGTTGCGGGCGATCGCGGCCAGAATGAACGGGTGCCTCGTCATGCAAGATCCCTGTTCCTGTGCACGCTGCTCGCGGCCGGCGGCTGCCGCTTGGGGCAGGCCGAGCCCGTCGCGCTGCACGGACCGGCGCCGCGGTCCGTCGTCGTGTGGCCGCGGTTGCCCGAAGCCTTCGCCGACGTCGAACAGTCGCTGCTCGCCGGGCTCGACATCGCGCTGCGTCGTCGCGGCTACGATGTGCACTCGGTGGCGGTGGGGCGCCAGCTGCTCTTGGAAGCGGACCTGCTGACGCTCGAGCCCGAATTGGCGCGCGTCAGTGCGCTGCTCGCAGTCGATGCCGTGTTGCAACTCGACGTCGGCGAGTTCACGGCGAGCAGCGATGGGCTGCTGCAAAGGGCGCGTTGGGACCTCGGTTGGCGGCTTCTGTCGACGCGAGGTGAGGGGGAATTGTGGCACTACTCGCACCACGGCACCTGGCAGCGCCGCGAACTCGACACCGGCGATCCGTTGCGCCGCTTCGACGAGGAGCCCGACATCGTGCCGATCGGCGGACGCGGCGCGCCGAACTTCCGCGATGTCGTCGACCTCGCCGCCTGGCTGCACCGCTTCGCCTTGGAGCGCTTGCCGAGGTCGGACCGGTGAACCTGCCGGTCGTCTCGTATCCTGGCCTGGCCCTGCACGCGCTGTGCGTCGAGTTGCCAAGTCCACTCGAGACCCTGCCGTCGCCCGAGTGGTTGCAAGCGCTGCTGCGGCTCGAGGCAGAAGCGCCCGTGCGGGGCGGGGAGGGCGTTCGCACGGCGGTGCGCGACATGTTGCGTGTGCACGGCTACCGACCGACGGGGCGCGGCAAGCCTTCGTCGGAGTACCTCGCGGCTGCGATCGGCGATGGCAGGCTCGGTTCGATCAACGCGGCGGTCGACGCCGGCAACGCCGCGTCGTTGCACTCGGGTCTGCCGATCAGCGTCATCGATCTGGATCTGTGCAAGGCGCCGCTGTGCGTCGACGTGCCGACCGCGGGCAGCAGCTACGCGTTCAATCGCGGTGGGCAGGAGATCGACGTCGCGGGGCTAGTGAGCCTCTGCGACACCGCCGGGCCGTGCGCCAACGCCGTCAAGGACGCGCAGCGCACCAAGACGACTCCGGCCACGCTGCGTGTGCTGGCGACCGTGTGGGGCGCCGACTCGCCGGACTCTGGTCATGCTCCGCGCACGGCGGCTTGGCTGCGGGAACTGTTCGAGCGGCTCGGCGCCAAGGTCGAGCTGGTGTCGCGCGCGGCAGAATGAGCTGAGCTTCGATAAAGAACGGGAACGAGCGGTTCCGGCCGCCGCCCCTCAGCTCGCCATCCAATTCGCCTGCTGTTCCCCGGCCGTCTCGAGGTAGTCGGGGCGCAGCCGTTCCCTCAAGAACACCGCGTAGAGCGCTTGCACGATCTCGTGCAGCGCCAGCCAGTTCGCCGAACGATCCGCGGTGCGGTCGACATCGGACTCACACTCCTCGGCGTCTTCGGGCAGCTTGACGGAGCCGAGTGACAGCGTGCGCGCGTCGAGCGTGGCGCTCCATTGCCGCGAACCCTCGGCGATCAGGAGGCGCGCCTTCTTGAGGCGGCGGCCGGAGCGCAGCGCCGTGCGTGCTTCGGCGGTGCGCGTCGGCAGGCCGCGGCGCAGCGTCTGCTCCGTCTCGTCGTCGCTCGGCGCCGAGAACGCGAGGAAGTCGTCGAGCGCGATGCCGACCACGCGCCCGCCCGGCAGCGTGAACTCGCCGCCGTCGGTCTCCCAGCGAAACCAGATCCAGGTCAGGAACTCTTCGCCGACGAAGCCGTGCGTCTCTGCGCCTTCGGGTGCTTGTGTCATGCGTCCACACCTTCCTCGTCGTCGGGCGAAGCCGCGGTCGGCGAAGTGATGGTGTGTGCGATCGCAGTTCGGGCCGCAGTGCGAGGCGGTTCAGATTCCGGTACCGCCCACGGCGGCTCGGTGCCGGTGTCTGCATCGTCCCGCACGATCGGAGCGAGGGTCCGCCTCGGTCGAGTCCGTTCGGCACGGTTCTCGCCGCTCGCTGCATCGGGCCAGCGCACGGGATCCACGCGTTCCAGAGCGTAGGTCAGCTCGTCGCCGAGCTTGGCCTGCAGCCCGCAACGCAGCGGGTTGCCGCGTTCGAGTGGCATCGTGAACGTCTCGAAGAACAGCTTGCCGAAGGCTTCGCACGCGCTCTTGCTCGTCGCGAACAGCAACAGGGTCTTGCGCTCGTAGAAAAGAAGGGCGTCGACGAGGTTGATCGTCGGCAGCACGCGCGGCAGCAGCTTTTCCGTCAGGTCGTCCTTGAG
Organism: Planctomycetota bacterium; assembly: GCA_039921435.1. Classification (GTDB taxonomy): domain Bacteria; phylum Planctomycetota; class UBA1135; order UBA1135; family UBA2386; genus DASVAL01. The sequence continues at coordinate 2,886 of JBDSBS010000625.1, forward strand.
CTCGCGGCGTTCGCGCGCCGACAGCTTCTTGCCGCGCGCCTTCTCGGCGGCATCGCGGTGGATCTGCAGCCACTTCATCGGCAGCTTCTTCTTGTCGATGCGAAAGCGCAGCCAGGTGCCGACCCCGCCATCGAGATCCTCGAGAGCAAAGCTGTCGCCCGTGGGGTCGGCCGGCGTCACCCAGCCGACGGACACTTCTTCGCTGGCGGCGTTCTCGATGGTGCGGAACCGCCGATTGGCGAGCGCCTCGGCAAACTCGGCCTGCTGCGGGTCGAGGATCTTGCCCGGCCAGAAAAACGCGACGACGCCGCCGCTCCTGCGGATGGCTGCCATTCCCCTCCCAATGGGTGATGGACCGTGTGAGAAAGTCCGTGAGTCACTCGGTCGCGCGGTCGCCCGCGCGGGCGCGATCGGTCAGTTCTTCTTGGGGGCAGGGGCCATCTTGGCCGGGGTGTCCTTGGCTGGGGTTTCCTTGGCTGGGGTCTCGCTGTCCCGCGCGTCACCCTTTTGCGCATCGGTCTTCGGCTTCTGGCTCTCCCGCAGAGCTTGCTTCGTCGCGCTGAGTTGCTCCTCGAGCGCCTTGATGCGCACCTCGCTGCCCACTTCCTTCGACTGCGAGAGTCGTTTGATCTCTGCCTGCAGCTGCTCCATCTTGCGGCTCAGCATCTGGGTCGCCTGGTCGGTGGGCGCCTCGTCCGTCGCGCCCGCTGGCATCGGAGGCGGCGCCTTGAACATCTGCGGCAGCATGTCGAGCACGTGCTGATCCCGTACGAGTATGTCGACTTGCCCCGCGTTGATGGCGAACTGGGCCTTTTGCATGCTGGCCTCGTCGGCCGTGTAGCGGACTTGCACGGCGCTGCCGATCGCCTTGTCGAGGTCCGGGGTGGCTCCCTTCTCGATGCGATCGGTGCGCAGGATCACATAGCCATTGGCGTTGCGGAACGGACGCGACGGTTGGCCTGTGGGCGTCTGGAAGGCGATGAGCTCGACGAGGGAGCCGAAGGCCGAGTTGCGCGTGACCTCGATGCTGCCGTCAGGTTGCGCTCCGGTCAGCACGCCGAACGCCTTGGCCACGTCGGCCATCGGCTTGCCCTGCTGCAGCTGCGACATCGCTTCCGCGACCTGGGCCTCACCTTCGCTCTCTTCGAAAGAGGCAGCGACGGCTTCGATGCGGATGAGTTCGAACAGCGCGCGCTGGGACTGCATGCTGTCATCGCCGGAGGATGGCAGCTCCTTCAGGTAGTTCTTGATCTGGTCGAACCGAGCCTGCGTGATCGGGCGGTTGTTGACGAGCACCAAGGTGTCTGCCGGAAATTGGTCGCGGTGCTCGTCGCCCACGAGCTGAGCAAACCGCCGTGCGGCCGGCGCGACTTTGGGCACAGGCGCGAGCACGATGCCGGCGTCGATCGACCGGAATGCTTGCTGCTGGCGGTTGCCGAGCTTGGTGCGCAACAGTTCCTTGGCGTGTTCGGTGCGGTTGCGAACGTAGGCGACCTCCTGTTGGAGCCGCTGTTTCTCCTTGGTCAGCTCCGCGAGCTTCTCCGCCGCTGTTGGCTCGGGGCGGTCTGGATCTTGCGCCGGGGCGACGGCTGGAACGACGCCTGGAACGACGGCCGGTACGACGAGCGGGGCGACGGGAGTCGGTTGGGGCGGGGTCGGCTGGGGAGACGGCTTGACCTGAGCGGTGGCGGTGACACCGATCAGGAGCAGGGAACCGAAGGCAATACGAAAATCCATGGTGAGACGCGGGTACGAGCCGAGGGCTACATTGGGAAGGGGGCGAACATCAGACCGGAGCGTCACCGAACGCGCAAGGCCCCGCGTTCCTCCCGGTTCTCGCGCCCGCTCCGCAGTGTGCCGGACTGTTCACATGGATGAGTGAGGACCAGCGTGCCGTGAGGGCGATGCTCACAGCCGTGTTCGCAAGAGCCGTGGCAAACCAGTCAGTGCGCCGCTTTGGCGCCCAGCGTGACGAAGTGGGCTGCCGCGGCCGACAGAATCGGATCCATGGCGAGGGCCGCGGAGTAGTGGCCCAGCGGCACCTGCAGGCGAGCGGGCCTGCCAAGTCCTTCCCAGAGCAGGTCCTGGTTGCGGCGCGGTACGACCGTGTCGAACTCGGCCCCGACGAACAGCACCTTGGCAGTGGGCACCGAGGCGGCGAAGGCCAGCGGCTCGTGCCGCAGGAACTGTCGCAACTCCCAACCCAAGTGATCGAATCCGACGCCGTCCGTGCGAAATCGCCAGTCGACCCACGCCTGCACGCGCCCCTCGCTGCTGTGCGGTACGAGGCCCGCCAGGTCGCCGCCCGAGAGGCAGATGGCGATACCGGTCAGGTCGGGTTCGAGGGCAGCAAGAACGGTCGTCACCATGCCGCCCATCGACATGCCCAGCGCGAAGAGCGCCGTCGGCGGCGTCGGCGCCGAATGGCGCAGCCAGGCCAGCAGAAGCCGTTGGTGCAGCACAGTTCGGCGGAACAGTTCGTCGAGTTCGGGGGCCCGCTGCGGCGGCCTGAGGGCCGAGCCGGCGCGGGCGCAGAAGGCGACGTCGAAGCCGCGGGCAGTCATTCGCTGCGCAACCTGGTCCATGAGGTCGTCGCCGCCGGCGAGGATCGGTACGACCAACACCAGCGGCTGTGGTCCAGCCACTGCGCTGCCGCGGCGCAGATGGAATCGCACCGTTTCGCCACCGCCGACGAGTACCCCGGTGGCGCGTCCTTCGCCGAGTTCGTCGAACGACTCCAGTTCGGGCGCGGCGACTGCCGCGGCAAAGCTGGGCCACGCGAGCGCGACCTCGGGCCGCGGGTAGCTCGGGCTTGCCGAGAAGCTGCAGCTGCAGAGGCTCCACGCGATCGCGAGCAGGCGCACCTTCGGCAACCTTGATTCCGTTGCGGCCGTGGCCTCGTTGGATGTCATCCGTGGGGGCCGCGCTTGAGGTCTCGTCGGCAAGGACGTCAGAAGATGTGCACGACGTAGAGCACCAGTCCCGGGGCGCCATCCATCGGCGACTCGAACACGCTGTAGATCGAGGACGTCGACAGGAAGTCCATGTCATCGCCCGCAGCCACGTGCAGGCCGGTTGTCGGCGACGGTCGGTAGGCGAGGTCGAGCCGAACGTGCTGTTTGTTGGTCGCGTAGTCGGTGCGCCCCTGCAGTTCGAGCCGCACCCGTTCCGACAACTCCCAGTTGAACGACAGCTTGCCGGTGCTCTGACTCGTGGCGATGCGAACACCGGATTGGATGTACGCAACCTCGAGTGGGTCGCCCGGGTCGTTGACGTGCAGGCGCACCGACAGGCGTCCGAAGCGCTCCCGGTTTCCGTTCGGCGAGAAGGACGGTTCGGAGAGCGGCACGTTCTCCGACCGAAAGTCCGCGAAGTCGATCTCGACCTGCTGGGCCAGCGGCAGCCGGCGCAGCAGCTGCTGCAGGGGCCTTCGCAGCAGGGCCTGGCCGTTTACGTGCACCCATTCTTCCTGTGCCTCGACGAGCGCTACTTCGCTCGACAGCAACGGGCCGCGATCGACATCCGCATACTGGGTCTCGAGGAACGGCATGGCGACTTCGAGTCGCACGCGGCGTTGGTCCGCTTCGACCAGGTCCTGCACGAAGTGCAGGGTCTCGCGCGCGACGGGATCGTCGATGCTGGCGAGGTCGCTGGCACTCAGTGACCAGGTGTGACGGTGAAACGCATCCAGCCGTGGTTCGAGCGCCCGACCCGGGTTCGATCGCGCTGCGGGCTCGGCGAGGCTGAGCGTGCGTGGTTCGACCCTGGGGCCGTCGTCGCTGGGCATCACCTCGCTGGGAGGCAGATGCTCCAGGCCGATGTGCAGCACGCGCGGGAATCGGAGCGAGAAGTCGTTGGTCCGCGACCTCGTGGCGGTCGCACCTTCCGCATCTTCGGCAAGCGGGGGAATGCCAGGTCGCGGCGTGCCGTGCAGAGAAGTGCCAGTCGGCTGGGAGCCCGCCTGGGGAGTTGCCGGGGTCGGTTGCCCTACGCAACCGGCCAGCGCGCACGCCAGAATGCCGAACTGGAACCTCACCGCAGTTCCCTCCAATCAAAATAACGCGAACAGACTGGCTGGCTGCATCGGCCCACAGGGCCATCGGCCCCGCAGGGCCACCAAGCAGCCGCTACACTCGCGCTTCGGTGGAGCATACCCCACCAAAGACAGCCAGTTACGTCCGCGTCTAGCAACTCCCATACCAGCGACGCTTGGGCGGCGGATTCTCGGCGCGATGGTCGCCCCAATGACGTCGGCCGAGGGGCCAGCGCCGAGATCAGTTCACGGCGCGTCGTCGCAGACCATCACCCGGTCGAAAGCGAGCGCCGTACGAGCGAGCCAGTTCGTCGAGCGTCGCGACCACCGTGGCGAGGCCCTCGCGTCGCGCAAAGTGCGTGATACCGCCCGTGAACGGTGGGAAGCCGATGCCCATGACGAGCCCCAAGTCAACGTCCTGCTCGTCCGCGACGATACCTTCGTCGACGCAGCGGTACGCTTCGTCGACGAGCGGATAGATCAACCGGTGCATGAGCTCCGACCGCGACGCCAGCCGCGGTGGCGTGCCGCGCTTGTTCGCCAGCGCCGCGACGATCGCTCGGCCGGGGCCACGGCCGGTGCCATCCTTGCCGTAAATGCCGCCGCCGCTCTTGCTGCCGAGCACCTTGGCCGTCGCCATCGCGGCAAACAGCTCGCACGGCTCCATGCGCTGCGGGAAGGCCGCTTGCATGACGGTGCTGACTTTCGCGGCGACGTCGAAGCCGATTTCGTCCAGCAGGCGGCAGGGGCCCATGGGCATGCCGAAGTCGAGCATGGCGGCGTCGATCGCCTCGGGACTCGTGCCCTCGACGAGCAGGCGCGCGGCTTCGTTGACGTAGGGGGCGAGGCATCGGTTGACGAGGAAGCCCGGGGCATCGGTGGTCACGACCGGAAACTTGCCGAGCCGGATGGCGAGCCGGCACGCGGTCGCCACGGTGGCAGCGCTGGTTGCCTCGCCGCGGATCACCTCTACGAGTGGCATCTTCTCCGGCGGGTTGAAGAAATGGATGCCGACGACGCGCTCGGGTTTCGGCACGTTGGCCGCCATCGCGGTGACCGATAGCGAACTCGTGTTGCTCGCCAGAACGGCCGTCGTGGGGAGACCGCGCGCGATCGCTTCGCCCATGAGCTTCTGCTTGACGCCGAGATCCTCGACGACCGCCTCGAGCCAGATGTCGGTCTGCTGCAACTGGCCCCAGTCGGTGCTGACGGCCAGGCGGTCTTGGATCGCCTGGGCTTCGTGGCGCTCGATGTGCCGCCGCCGGAGTTTCTTGGCGAGATCCTGCTGCAGGCGGGTCTTGGTGCGCGTGAGCGCGCCGAGGTCGAGGTCGCACAGGCGCACGCGCAGTCCCTTCTCGGCGAACAAGCCCGCTATGCCAGCGCCCATGACACCGCCGCCGACGACGAGCGCGCGCTCGAGGTCGTGTGCGCCGTCGAGCTTGCCGAGGCGCTTGCTGCGTTCGGTGAGGAAGAACAGGTGGGTCAGGCCCTTGCTGACCGGCGTGACGATCATCTGGCCCAGCGCCTGCGCCTCCTTGACGAAGCCCCGTTCGGGCGCGAGCGCGAAGGCATCGACGCAGCACTGCAGGGCCGCCTTGGGAGCCGGGTAGAAGCGGGCTTGGCCCTTCTGCAGGGCCTTGCGCGCCTGCCGCACGGCCAGCGCGCGCAGCGGGGTCTTGCTGAGCCAGAACGCCATGCCGCGCAGCTTGCGGCGGGGCTGTTTGCGGCCGGCTTGCACCAGCTTGTCGAGCTCTTGCCGCGCCGCAGCCATCAACTTGGCCGGGGGCACGAGACGGTCGACGACGCCGACCCGCTTGGCCTGCTTACCGCGCAGCAGCTTGCCGTTGAGGATGAGATCGAGTGCCGCCGGCAGCCCGAGCAGGCGCGACAACATCTGCGTGCCGCCAAAGCCGGGCACGATGCCGAGCTTCACTTCGGGCAGGCCGATCTGGGTGCCGCGGTGGTCGCTGGCGACGCGCACGTCGCAGAACAGCGCGAGCTCGAGACCGCCGCCGAGGCACGGGCCTTCGATCGCGGCGACGACGGGCACCTTCAGTTGCTGGCAGCGCTGGAAGATCGAACGGCCGCGCACGGCAGCGGCTTCGCCAGCGGCCACGGTGGTGATGTCCTGGATCAGGCGGATGTCGGCGCCGGCGCAGAACATGCCCGGAGCCGGCCCGGTCACGAGCACGCCCCGCACGCGCGCGTCGCGGGCCAAAGCCTGCAGCGCCGCGTCGAGCGATTCGAGGCGTTCGAGCGTCAGCGTTACCACACCTTCGCTGGCATCGCCGAGCCGCAGGGTCGCGATGCCGGCCTCGTCGATCGTGCAGCAGACGGTGCCGGTCGTGCCAGGTTCGGGGTGGCTCACGGGCTGGACGGTCTGGTTTTCTTTGTGTTCCACGGAGCTGTTTCCCACGGTGCTCACAGGATGTCTCATGCGGCCTCAAGCACGATGGCCTG
>JBDSBS010000626.1:0-8899 GCA_039921435.1 Planctomycetota bacterium
GTTGTCGCTCGCGCCGTGGTGGCGAGGCTTGCGGCTCGAGCTGCAGGCACTGGCGCTCGATCCGCTGGGCAGTTGCGCTTCGGTGGCGCTGACCCAGGCCGTCTCGATCCGGTTCGGCAACTGACGCTCTCCTGGCGTTACGAACGCCCGCCCGATCTGGGCCGACCATCGCCCCATCGCCGGGTGAGCCCTTCCGTCCCGGTCGCGGATCCAGCATGCTGACAGCATGGCGTCAGCGCGCAAGAAGCAGGCATCCGAGGCCCCGTACCAAGTCGTGGCGCGGCGATTCCGCCCCCAGACCTGGCAGGAAGTCGTCGGCCAGGACGAAGTCCTGCAGTCCCTGCGCTTGGCCCTGCAGCAGAAGCGCGTGCCGCACGCGTTCTTGTTCTCGGGCAGCCGCGGCGTCGGCAAGACGACCTCGGCGCGCATCCTCGCGCGCTGCCTCAACTGCGAGAAGGGGCCGACGCCTGAGCCCTGCGGCACGTGCGAACTGTGCACCTCGGTGTTGGCCGGCAGCAACCCCGACGTCATCGAGATCGATGCGGCGTCGCACAACGGTGTCGACGACGTGCGTCAACTGCGCGAGCACGCGGCGTTCGCGACGATGCGTTCGCGCTACCGCGTGGTGATCCTCGACGAGGTGCACATGCTGTCGAAGGGCGCCTTCAATGCGCTGCTCAAGACGCTCGAAGAACCGCCGCCGCAGGTGGTCTTCGTGTTGGCGACGACCGAACTGCACAAGGTGCCGGAGACGATCCGGTCGCGCTGTCAGGTGCTGTTGTTCCGCCGAGTCGGCGAAGAAGACCTGCAGAAGCGCCTGCGCACGATTGCCGACCGCGAAGGTGTGGTCGTGGCCGACGACGTGCTCGCCGACATCGCGGCGTCGGTGCGCGGCGGTGTACGCGATGCGGAGACGGCGCTCGAGCGCGTGCTGCCGTTGGTGCGCGACCTCGGCGAGAAGTTCGATCTCGCCGCGTACCGCGGCCTCGTCGCGCGCATCGGCACCGATGCGACCGTCGCCGTGGTGGCCGCGCTGCTGCAGGGTGATGCCAAGGCCGGGCTGCACTTCGCGCGCGATCTGCAAGACCGCGGCACTGACGAACGCGAGGCGCTGGGCGAACTGGTCGAGACGCTGCGCTGGGTGCTGCTGCTGCAAGTCGACGGGCCCGACTCGGGCCTCGTTCCCACGACCGGGGCGCTGCGCGAACAGTTGCTGCAACTCGCCAAGCAAGCACAGCCGCATCAGCTCGACGCGATGATCTCGGCAGGGTTGCTCGGCCGCGAGCGGCTGCGGCGGCTCGAGGATCGTGGTGTCGTGCTCGAGCTCGCCCTGTTGCGCATGGCCCAGGCCGGTGCCTTGCCGACGTTGGCGGACTTGCTCGCCGAGGTCCGTGCCGGTGGAGGAGTGGCTGCGACGCCGATGTCAGCAGCAGTGATGCCAGCAGCAGTGATGCCGGCAGCCGTGGTGCAGCCGAAGCGAACGTTCGGTGGCGGTGCGAAGCCAGCGGGCGCTTCCGTCGCCCCTGCGGCGCGCGTCGCGCCGCCGGCCGCCGTGCCGTTGCCGCTGTCCACTGGTGCGGGTGACTTGAAGGCGCGAACCGTGGCCGTGCTCAAGGACCGACCGCTGCTGCAGACGACGTTCGAGCAATGTGTGCTTGCCGGCCCGAACGCGGCCGGTGTCGTGGTGCTGACGTTGCACAGCGAGCGCAAGATGCACCGCGACCGCCTGCTGTCGCCGGTGATCCAACAGGAGGTTACGCAGGCGATCCGTGCTGCGGCTGGCGCCGACGTGACGGTCGACTACCGACTCGACGAGACCGTCGCTCCCGCCGCGGACGCACCGCCTGCGACGCTCGAGCCGGGCCCTGCCGCCAAGCGGGTCATGGCGAAGTTCCGCGGTCGGGTCGTCCAGGTGAACCCCGAAGACCGCCAGCTCGAGGTCTCGAAGGCGAACGAGGACGAAGCAGCGCCGAGCGAGCAGGGTGCGGGCGAAGGGGCAGGCGAGGAGCCGCCGTCCGACATGCAGGAATGAGTCCGCACGCTCGGGCGGGTGGACGATCGTGCGTGCCGAGTCGCAACTTGCGGTGCGCGGCTCCCAAGGTGCGGGCTCGCGTTTTGCTGATGCGCTCGGGCGCGCCGTTCGTCATCGGCACGATCCGTAGGCGCCGACCACGGGTGTGGATGCCAGGCCCTTCGCACGGCATGATCGCTGTTTTAGGAGGCATCGATGGCGACAGGATTCGGCGACATGAGCAGCCTGCTCAAGCAGGCGCAGGAAATGCAAAAGCGCATGGCGGACACGCAGCGCTCGCTCGGGGAACGCATCCTCGAGGGTTCGGCCGGCGGCGGCGCGGTCAAGGCCTACGTCAACGGCAACCAGGAACTGCAGGCCGTCAAGATCCAGAAGGCCGCCGTCGATCCCGCCGACGTCGAGACGCTCGAGGACCTCGTGACTGGCGCCGTGCGCCAAGCGCTGCAGGCCGCGAAGGAACTGCGCGACAAGGAAATGAACAAGGTCACGGGCGGCATGAACCTGCCGGGGATGGGATTCTGAGCTGGGTTTTCTGGGCTGGGTTTTCTGGGCTGGGGTTTCTGGGCTGGGGTTTCCGGGCTAGAACTTTGGAGCTGGGGATTCTGACGAAGAGTTCTCGAACGAGTCGGCGGCACGTTCATCGTCGACAAGCCGTCGACAAGCCGTCGGCAGCCGACGGCCAACCGATACGTCTGCGCCACGCATCGATGACAGAGACCGGTGGCGACGGCGCTGCGCAGCAAGTGTGTGTTCGTCATCGCGCGGCGCAAACGTTCGTGGAAGGGTATGCGAGTTGCATTGCCACACGGGTTCGTTCGCGGTCCGGAGCGGCGTAAGGTCGCTGCCTTCCTTTGCGATCGCTCGCTTTGCTTCGTTACAGGATGCCGTATGGCTCGTGCTGAGGTTGCCAATCCCTCGTTGGTTGCGGAGGTCGTTTCGCGGTCGTTGTTCCCGTGGATGGCGCTCGCCTTGCTGACGAGTTCGCTGTGGATCGGCCCGTCGTGGTTCCTCGCCCTGACCTTCGTTTGGTGGCGCCTCGTCACCAGGATCGGGTGACGTGCGTCTGCTCCGATCGATCCTCGCGCGGCCCGAGGGCTTGCACTGTGTGCTGTTCCACGCCTTCTGCCTGCTCAGCTACGCGCTGGCATTCTGGATGGCTGCACCCAGACGCCGCGGGCATCGCCGGACCGTGGGAGCGGGCGGCGTTCGTCGCCGGCGCGGCGTTCTTGCTCGGCTGGATCAGCGGCATCGACGTCGGCGTCAACTTCCACGACCACACCCATCGCCGCATCTTCACGCGCGAGTGGCTGAATCGCTGGGGCGCGCGCCTGTGGACGTTCTCGGGCGGCTGGCCAGCACTCTGCTGGCAGTACGCGCACGTCACCGTACACCACGCCAACCTGCTCGAAGAACGCGATTGGACGCTGCCGCGTCGAGGTGGCGATGGCCGCTTCGAGAACATCTACGTCTACCTGCTGTGCCACTGGCCGTGGCGCTACGCGAGGCACATGTGGCGCGACATCCGGGCCGGGCACCTCGACGGCGGGCGCGCGCGCCCCGAACTGCTGTGGTTCTTGTTGTTCTGGTCCATCCCGTTCCTCATCGATCCATGGATGGGCGTGTGGTTGTGGCTGCTGCCGCACTGGCTCGCCAACTGCGTCACGATGGGCTCGGGCATGTACGTGCAGCACGCTGGCTGCATAGCCCAGACCACGGCCGAGCCAGCGCGCCACAGCAACAGCTTTCTGTCGCCGTTCTTCAACCGAACGATGTTCCACATCGGTTACCACGTCGAACACCACGACCACCCCGGCGTGCACTGGGCGGACCTGCCCGAGTTCCATCGCCGCCATCGCGACGAACTGATCGAAGCTGGCGCGCACTTCGTGCCGTGTGGCTACTACGGCGCGGCGCGGCAGCTGTCGAGCGTGCTGGCCCCGGCCGCGGCGCTGCGGCGGTTCGAGTGCGAACAGGCGCGCGGCTACGAGCGGCAGCAGCGGGCCGAGAGCGCATGAACGCGCGGCGAGTCAGGGCCAGAAGGCGATGACGGCACTCGACCGAGCTGCTCTGGAGCGCCTCGCAGCGGTCTACCACGGTTCGTCGATCGGGCGCACGACCGGCATGCGCATCGAGTTCGATAGCGAAGGTCAAGCTGTGTGCCACTGGCGCCACACGCACGACTACGACCATGCGCTCGATCAGGTGCACGGGAGCCTCGTCGCGACGATGCTCGACAACGCCGGTTGGTTCACGGCCGCGGCCGCGCACGGCGAATGGGTGGTGACGTCGGACTTTCATGTGCGGTTGCTGCAAGGCACGACCGGCGAGGACCTGCGGGCCGAGGGGCGGGTGCTGCGCCAGGGTCGCCGCCTCACGGTCGTGGCGATGGAAGTGTTCTCGGCCACGGGGCAGCACATCGCCACGGGCTCGGGCACGTTCTGTCCGACGGGGCGGCCGCTGCCCGCGCCGTCTGCAGGTTCGCCGTGATGCCATCCGCGCGCCTGGGTGAGCGTCTGCGCGGCCATCTGTGGACCGTGTTACCGACGGCGCGCGATTTGGTGCTGCGCCCGCGGCTGCCCTCGCAACAGGATTTCGAAGTGCCGGTCGTCGACGACCACTATGGCCCGACGGCGCTGTCGTGCTCGCTGGCGGTGCCCGAAGGAGCCGATTCGGTGGTCGTGCTCGTGCACGGACTCGGCGGCAGCCGGCGCAGCGGCTACGTGCAGCGAGCGGCGCAGCAGCTGCATCGCTGCGGCTTCGCGACGCTGGCACTCGACCTGCGCGGCGCGGACCTGCGCGGCGGCGGGTTCTATCACGTAGCCCTGACGGCGGACCTCGAGGCCGTCTGTCGCTCAACGCTGCTGCAACCGTTCCAACGCATCTACGTGCTCGGCTTCTCGATGGGCGGCCACGCAGCCGTGCACTTCGCCGCGACGTCGAGCGATCGGCGTGTCGCCGGTGTCGCAGCGCTGTGCAGTCCACTCGATCTCAGCAGTGCGCAGCAGTACGTCGATGGGCCCGGGCGAGCCTGCTACCGGCACTATGTGTTGCGCGGGCTCAAGACGATCTACGAGGCCGTCAGCCGCCGGCAGGCGGTGCCGAGTCCGGCCGCCTTGGTGTGGCGTTGCCGAACCATCCACGAGTGGGATCGACTGACGATCGCGCCGCACTACGGCTACGCCTCGCCCGAAGCGTTCTACGAGGCCCAGTCGGCACGCCTGGTGCTGCCTGCGTTGCGCGTCGAGACCGTGCTCGTGCTGGTTCAGCACGATCCGATCGTGCCGCCGCAGCTAGCACTGCCGCACATTGGCGGCGCACCCGTGGGGCGCCTCCACGTGTGCGTGCTCCCGCGCGGCGGCCACCTGCAGTTCCCTGCCGACAGCATGCTCGGCCTCGGTGGACCGCCCGTGCGCGGCGTGACGGCGCAGTTGGCGGCTTTCTGGGCTCGCGGTGATGGCGCGTCGCGACAACGCGCGTTCGCTTGACCGGGGCTTCGGCGCGTGGAAGCTAGTCGAGCCACGGTGCCCGGCAGCCTTGGTGTCCGCATTCCTGGCCGCTGCTCTGCATGGCAACCCGCAATCGCACGATCGAGAACCTCATCGAACGGCTCAACCGGCTGCCGGGCGTCGGGCCGAAGACGGCCGAGCGCTTGGCGTTCCACCTCTTGCGCATCGAGGCCGACGAAGCTCTGCAGTTGGCGCGTGCGATCGAACAGGTGCGCGCCGCCGTCAAGACCTGCAAGGTGTGCTTCAACCTCGACGCCGAGGATCCGTGTGGTATCTGCGCCGACACCTCGCGCGAGCAGACCATGCTGCTCGTTATCGAGGACCCGCGCGAAGTGGCGCGCTTCGAGGATGTCGGCTACCGCGGGCTCTACCACGTGCTGCAGGGTCGCCTGTCGCAGCTCGAGGGCATCCGGCCCGAAGACCTGACCACCAACCAGCTCGTCGCTCGTGTCAAGAACGGCAAGTTCGCCGAAGTCTGCCTCGCCACGAACCCGGACCTCGAAGGCGAAGGCACGGCGCGTGTGTTGGCCGAGAAACTTGCACCGCTCGGTGTGCCCGTGACGCGGCTTGCGCGCGGCCTGCCGGCCGGTTCGTCGATCGCGCAGGTCAGCAAGTCCATCCTCGCCGATGCGATCGAAGGGCGGCGCACGTTGCCGCCGCCGCCGCCGTCGTGAACGAACCGCTGCCGATCGACGCCGTGCTGCCGGCCGTGTTGCAGGCGTTGCGCGACACGTCGACGTTGCTGCTGATGGCACCGCCCGGTTCGGGCAAGACGACGCGCGTGCCGCCGGCGTTGCTGCCGCTGCTCGAACGTGGCAGCGAGGTCGTCGTGCTCGAACCGCGCCGTCTGGCGGCGCGCGCTGCGGCGTCGCGTGTGGCGCAAGAACTCGGTGCCGAGGTCGGCGGCCTCGTCGGCTACCAAGTGCGCGGCGACGTGCGCGTCAGTCGGCAAACGCGCATCCGCTTCGTCACCGAAGGTGTGCTCGTGCGGCAGCTCGTGCAGGATCCGTTCCTCGAAGGCACAGCCGCGGTGTGCCTCGATGAGTTTCACGAACGGCATCTCGAAGGCGACTTGGCGCTGGCGATGCTGGCCGAAGCGCGTGCGACGGTGCGACCCGACCTGCGGCTCTGTGTGATGTCGGCGACGCTCGATCCGGCGCCGCTGCGCGCGTTCTTGCCAGGCTGCCAGACGATCGAAGCCGACGGCCGACTGTTTCCGGTGCAGGTCGTGCACCTCGATCGCCGCGCCGAGTCGGCGCTCGAGATCACGGTGCGAACGGCCGTCGACCGCGCGCTCGACGAAACGAACGGCGACGTGCTCGTGTTCTTGCCGGGCACCGGCGAGATCAACCGCTGCCAACGCGAACTCGACAACTTGGCGCGCCGGCGCGCGGTGTTGGTGCTGCCACTGCACGGCCGCCTCGAACCTGGCGAACAGGACCGCGCGATCCGGCCGCTGCCGCAGCGCAAGGTCGTGCTGTCGACCAACGTCGCCGAGAGTTCGCTGACGATCGCCGGTGTCACCGCGGTCGTCGATGCGGGCCTCGCGCGCGAGCTGCGCTTCGACCGCGGCCGCGGCGTCGACGTGCTGCAGCTCGAACGCATCAGCTTGGCCTCGGCGACCCAGCGTGCGGGCCGCGCCGGCCGCACGGGGCCTGGCATCTGCTACCGCCTGTGGACCGCAGCCGAAGAACGCGGCATGCCGCAGCGCGCGCTGCCCGAGGTGCAGCGCGTCGATCTGTGTGGGCCCACCTTGCTGGTGCGCGCGTTCGCGGGCCGCGATCCGGACCAGTTCGGTTGGTTCGAGAAGCCCGCCAGCGAAGCGCTCGCCGTCGCCGATCGGCTGCTCGTGGACCTCGGTGCGATCGAGGCCCGTTCGGGCACGTTGACACCGTTCGGCAAGTCGCTGTTGGTGCTGCCGCTGCACCCAAGGCTCGGATCCGTTGTGCAGAAGGGCCGCGAGCTCGGCTGCGCGGTGGCCGCGGCGACCGCCGCGACGCTGCTCAGCGACGTCGATCAGCTGGGACGCGAGGATGGCAGCGACCTGCATGCTGCCGTTGATGCGTTCTTGCTCGCCGAAGAACGCGGCTTCCCCGACGCGCTGTGTCGCGAGTTCGGCAGTTGGCCGGGCCAGGCACGCACGCTGAAGGCTTCGCGCGATCGTTTGCTCGACGGCCGTGCTCGGCGTGGTGGTGACGAGGCGCGCGACACGAGCTTGTTGGCGCAGTGTCTGCTCGCTGGCTTCCCCGACCGCGTCGCGCTGCGTTCGGCGAGTGGCGAAGCGCGTGCAGCGACGATGGTCGGCGGACGCGGTCTGATCTTGCCGGCGGCGGTTGACGGGCACGACCTCGTGCTTGCGCTGCGGCTGCACGAAGCGGGTCGGCAGCAGCGGTCGCGCGCGACGTTGACGGCGGCGCTCGAGGTGGCGGACCTGCAAGCCGTCGAAGCGCACGCGATCGAGAACGTGGTCACGGCCGAACTCGACGAAGCCGCCGGTCGTGTGATCGCCCTGCGCGAGCAGCGCTACCGCGACCTGCCGCTGCGTTCCGCGCGCGGGGGCGAACTGCCGCGCGGCCGCGCCGCCGAGTTGCTGCTGCCGCTGTTGGCGGGCGACCCGTGGAAGTGGCTCGGCGAGCAGAAGGACCTGCGGCGCTTGCTGGGTCGGGTGCGCTGGCTCGCGGAACGCATGCCCGAGCTCGAGCTGCCCGTGTGGGACGATCGCGCGGTTGCTGCCGCAGCGCTCGATCTGTTGGGCGATCGCAGCGACCTGCGTTCGCTGCGCGACGCCGCCGTGCTCGACGTGCTCATGGGTCCGCTGCAGTCGCAGCAGCGCCGCGGGCTAGCCCAGTTTGCTCCCGATCGCATCGAACTGCCTTCGGGGCGCGCCGCAGTCGTCGACTACACAGCAGCGGCCGGGCCGACGATCGCCGCGCGGCTGCAGGAGTTCTTCGGATTGGCGGCGGTGGGGGCGTTGGCCGGCGGTCGCGTGCCCGTCGTGCTCGAGTTGCTGGCGCCCAATCACCGCCCGGTGCAGGTTACGACCGACCTGCCGAGCTTCTGGGAGAACGTCTACCCGCAGGTGCGTCGCGAACTGAGCCGGAAGTACCCGCGGCACAGTTGGCCCGAGGATCCGCTGGCAGCGAATCCCGAAGCGCGGCCGCAGCGGCGGAGGCGGGGGTAGGTGGGGGTCGTTGGCTGCGTCGAGGATCTCGTGCCAAGAGCTTGCGAACCTGTCGAGTTGAAAGCGGAGCGCGCGGTGCCCGCGCTCGAGAACGCCGTCATGGGCGGGGTGCTTCGACTCGCAGGCCATGGGTCTGGGCGGCCCGTCGCATGCGCTCGTCGTAGGTCACCAGCACGGTCA
>JBDSBS010000627.1:0-8164 GCA_039921435.1 Planctomycetota bacterium
TCCGTGCAGGGTCGTTATGGCGACTCCGTGCACGGGGAAAACGGCGCCCTGCAGATCGGACCGCACCGCGTCGCGTTGCTGCAGTCTGCCCACAAGGACCTGGCTTGGCGCCGCTCGTCAGCAGCTACTTCGCGCGCGATCCGCGCAGCGCGATCGTCGACTCGCTGTGCACGCGCGTGGTCGATCACCGACTGGTCAAGGTCATGGCCGGGTACGACAATGAATGGGGCTACGTGAACCGCATGGTCGACCTGGCGAAACGCTGCCGCGCAGCCCGACCATGACCGTCGCGCCCCGGCGACGCGACTACCTGCTCGTCACGGCTTGCTACTGGGCGTTCACGCTCAGCGACGGGGCCCTGCGCATGCTTGTGCTGCTGCACCTGCACCAGCTCGGGCAGACGCCGCTGGCCCTCGCTCTCGTGCTGCTGCCGTACGAAGCTGCGGGCCTGTGCACGAACGTGCTCGGCGGCTGGCTCGGCGCGCGCTTCGGCCTCAAGCTGACACTGTTGCTAGGGCTCGCACTTCAAGTCGGCGCCTGCACGATGCTGACGGTCGAAGCCGAGCGACTGACCGTCGCCTACGTGATGGCGACCCAGGTGCTGTCGGGCATCGCCAAGGACCTCACCAAGACCGGCGCGAAGAGCTACGTGCGCCGGCTCGCTCCCGGCGCTTCGGCAGGTGCTCTGTTCCGTCTAGTTGCCCGCCTGACCGGCAGCAAGAACGCGCTCAAGGGACTCGGCTTCTTCGCCGGCGGCGCCTTGCTCGCGACGACCGGCTTCCGCGGCACGAACGCGGCCCTCGCTCTGCTGCTGCTCGCGCTGGCGCTCATCGCGCTCTACCGACTTGACAACCCCACCGTGCGCCGACACGCCAAGGTGCGCGATGTCCTGATGCACGGAGCCGACGTCAACTGGCTCGCCGCTGCGCGTTTCTTCCTGTTCGGTTCACGCGACGTCTGGTTCGCGGTTGCCCTGCCGCTCTACTTGGCCAGCACGCTGCGCTGGCCGACGCCATTCGTCGGCGCGTTCTTGGCGACCTGGGTCATCGGCTACGGCATCGTTCAGGCGATGACGCCGCGCCTGTTGAAGCCGCGGTCGACTCGTATCGGCGCGGCGCACACCGCGCACCAGACGGCGCTGCTCACCATCCCGCTGCTGGCGACGGCGGCCGCGCTGCACTGCGGCGTGCCGCCGGCCGCTTGCCTCACAGCCGGCCTGTTCGTCTACGGCGCACTGTTCGCCATGGCGAGCAGTCTGCACAGCTGGCTCATCGTCGCGCTCGGCAGCGAAGCCTCTGTCAGCGAACGCATCGGCTTCTACTACGCGGCCAATGCCGCGGGCCGCCTGGTCGGCACGTTGGCATCGGGCGCGCTGTTCGCGGCGTACGCCGAGGGAACGCCCGGCCTGGTCGCCTGCCTGCTGGCCGCCACCGTTGCCGTTGCACTCGCCACCCTGTGCACGCTGCCAGTTCGCGCCACCGCTGGAATGGGAACATGAACGCGTCGCCGTGCAACAGCGCTGCCGGGCGCGTATGGTCCCGCGCGTGATCCTGCGCCAGTTCCCGCCCATGGGGGTCTACGAGACCCTGTTCCGCTTCGCCGAGGTCACCGACAAGTACATGGGCGACCCCGGCACGCACCCGTGGGCGCAGGGCTTCCCGCTGACGACGCCCGTGCCCGGTGGTCCACCGCTGCCCGACTCGATCGCGATCACGGCGCAAGACCGCATGTATCCGAAGGCCGACGGCCAACCGCCGCTGCGCGAGGCCATCGCCGAGTACTACCGCAAGTTCTACGGCGCCAACATCACGGCCGATCACGTCGCCGTGTTCGCCGGCGGCCGCCCAGGCCTCTTCGCGATCCTCGCGTTCTTGCTCGAGGACTGGAGCGTCGCCATCGAAGAGACCGAATACACGCCGTACTACGACGTGCTCAAGCTGCTTCGGCGGCCGCATTCGCTGATCGCGAGCCATCCTGGCAACCGCTTCCGGCCAAGCCTCGACGACCACCCGACCGGCGATCGGGTCATGCTCGTCAAGAGCAACCCGTGCAACCCGACCGGCGTGACGACGAGCGGCAAGGACCTGCAACATCTCGTCGAGCGCTACAGCACCGAAGGGCGCGGGGCGCTCATCGACGAAGCCTACGAGTTCTTCTGCGAGCCAGAGCCGGTCAGCGCGATGCGCTACATCGACGACATCGACCGCACCAACCTGTTCGTCTGCGGTGCCGCTACGAAGGGCCTGCAGGTGCCCGGCATGCGCATCGGCTGGGTGATCGCGGCCAAACAACACATCGAGGTGTTCCGCAACTACTCGTCGTTCGCCATGGGCGGCGTGTCGCGCGCTTCGCAGCTCTACGTCACCGAACTGCTGCGCATCGAACGCGTGGCGAAGGCGCGCACGGCGATCGCGAAGTTCTACACGAGCCAGCGCCAGCGCTACGCGGTGGGCCTTCAGGAGCTCGGCTTCGAACTGTTCACGGGCACGGGTGGTTTCTACCACTGGGCGCGGCTGCCGAAGGGCCTCACGGGCGATGCGTTCAACGAGCGCCTCATGCAACACGACGCAGCGATCCTGCCGGGGCGGCTGTGCGACATGGCGCGCCGCGGCGACCGCGGGCCGCTGGGCCCGATGGCGCGCTTCTCGTTTGGGCCGCTGACAGCGGATTCCTGCGAGCAGGACCTTGCCATCCTGGCGCGCTGCGTGTGAAGGATCGCACAGCACCGCCGAACGCCGATCCCATCGCAGTCCCGCGAGAACGTGGCGGCAAATTGGTGCCGGCAATGACTCCGCGGTCGGTAACGCAAGCCCTCGGGCCTGCTATCGTCCTGCCAATGCATTCCGCTCGCACCGTCCCCCTGTGTATCGCCCTGTGGCTTTTGACCTCGGCCTGCGGTGGCAGCAAGGGTGGTGGCAGTAGCGGTCCACCCGTGCTGCCCAACGACGCACCCACGATGCAGGTGCCGACGGGCCTGACCGGAACGGTCCCGCGCTACACGTTCGCGCTGGCGACGACATCGCGGCGCACACTGACGTTCACGGCCACCGACGTCAACGGCGACCCCTTGCTGTGGCAGCTCAGCGTGTCCTCCGGCGAGGCCACCGCTACGGGCCTCGGCTTTTCGTCGCCCGTCGTCGGGAACACGTTCACTCTCGAAGTGACCGCAGTGACGGCACCAGCGGCGGCCGCTGTCACCGTGCTCGTCGAGGATCCGCGCGGGGCCGCCGCCGCCATCGACCTGCTCATCGTGCGGTCGGGAGCGCCGACGGTCAGCGGGGTGACGCCGAGCAGCGCCTTCGTCAACCAGCCACAGGGACTCACCGTATCGGGCGCGGCCATGCTGCTCGGCGGCGCCATCAACACCACGGTGCGCGTGGGCGGCCAATCGGCGACCGAGGTCGTCGTTGCAAACGACACGCGGTTGACGTGCACGACCCCGACGGGCACGACGGCGGGTCCGACCGTGGTCAGCATCGCCAACGCCTATGGCACGTCCGCGCTGCCGGGCAGCTTGTTCCGATTGTTCCCCTTTCCACCGAGCTTCGCGACCGCCGACCAGCGCCTCGACACCCTCGGCGCTGCGGAACCGCAGCTCGCAATCGAGGGCACTTCGGCCCACGCGGTGTGGATCGAGAGCGGCATGGTCATGCACCGTTCATCGGCGGACGGTGGCACCACTTGGACTCCGGCGCAGTCGGTCAGCGGCGTCGAGCTCGCCACTGAGCCGCAGGTTCTGGTCGCCGGCATGGACTTGACAGTGGTGTGGATCGGCAACGGCAATGCGGTGTGGCTGCGGCGCTCGGCCGACGGCGGTCTGACGTTCTTGGTGGCCCAGCGTCTCGACGCCGCCACGCCGGTGACCGCTGCCGCGCGACCGCGGCTCTGCCAGACCGGAGGTCGACGCTACGCAGCCTGGGTCGCTGGCAACCCCGGCGTCGGAGCTGCCCGCATCGTGTCGACGCTCTCGGGCGACCGCGGCGCCAATTGGACCACGGCCACCGCCGTCGCCGACGGCAGTGCCAACCAGGGTAACCACAGCATCGCCTGCAACGACCTGCTCGTCTGGCTCACCTTCGACGACGAACGCGACGGCGCGTTGGCGCGCGGCGTCTACGTCGTGCGTTCGGCAAACGGCGGGGCGACCTTCGAACCCGCGCTGCGTCTGAGCCAAACAGGATCCATCGGCAGCGAACCGCGGCTGTGCGTCGACGCCACTCAGGTGCACGTGGCCTGGCTACGCGCCGGCAGTCTCTACTACAACGCCTCCGCCAACAACGGGGTCACGTGGGGCAACTCGGTCACGCTGCTGCGCGACACCACCCCCGGCACGCTGACTTCGCCCTCGATCTGCTGCGCCGGCAGCCGCGTCGTCGCAACCTACATCGCCGCCGGCAATGCAGTCTGGGCCACGCGGCTCGAGGGACTTGGTGGGCTTGCAGTGCACACGCGCCTCGACGCCGGCACCACCGAAGCCGCACAACCGCGCGTTGCGTGCAGCGGCCGCTACGTGTTCGCCGCCTGGCGCAAGGGAGCGGTCGGCGATGGCTCCGCGCGCATCCAGCAGACGACGTCGGTCGACAGCGGCCAGACGTTCTTGACCGCGGCGGGGCTCGGCGACGGCACGGCCGCGCAGAAGGAACCGCAGTTGGTGAAGGATGGCGCCCGGGTCATGTTGGGTTGGCTCGACAACCGTGGTGTAGCAGTGGGCTTGTTCGTCAATCCCATCCAGCAATAGTCGGCTTCTGAACTGAACAGAACGCGCCGATCGTCAGCATCAACGCGTTTGAGCCCGTGCGCATGCGGCGTCCGCGTTGAGCCGGATCCGCCCGATCACCGCAGTTGAGGTCGCCCAATCGGCTGCGGTCGCGACCCGCAACGCGGACGGCTGCGTGCTGCGAGAATCCAGCCACCTCCGCCCACAGAGGCACCACAGCGGCACCACAGCGGCACCACAGCGGCCCCCTGCTGCGGGCAGGCAACCGCGCGCCGAAGTGACGACCACGGCGCACGTGCGCAGCTCATTGCACCGTGACGTCGATCGTATTGCTCAGACTGAAGACACCGACGCAGTCGCCATCGAGTCGGAATCCCTGTGCCGATACGACCCAACCTACCACCGATGGGTCGAGCGGCACCGCCACGGAGTAGGAGGCACCCACAGCCAGGAAGCCATCGACGCCGAGCGTGCACGCCGGGCACGGTCCGATCTGGGCACTGACAGGAGCACCGAGCACGAACCCCTGTACGAATGGCGACGACGACAGGTTCCACGCGAACGTGCTGCCCGGCACGGCGCTGCCCGTGGTGGAGATGCTCGCCGAGTTGCAGCCCGTGGCGCGTGTCGTGAAGAGGCCCACTGAGTTGGCGTTGAAGCGGTAGGCGTCGATGGCGAGACCTCCACTCGGGATGCCGTCGCGATCGTTGGTGGTGTTGAAGTGGGCGCTGTAGCTGCCCGAACCGCTGTAGCGCGATGCGATCTGCAGGTTGAACTCGCGGTTGCCGCTAAAGCCGAGCGCGGTGCCCGCTTCTTCGGCCATCAGCGCATTGCCCTGCAATGCGACCACCGTGACGCGCGTATCGAGGTCGTTGGTGGTCAAGTTGCCGTTGAAGGTCTCGTGGTAACCAATGGCGAAGCGCAGGCCGTCGCTGTCGACGCTGGGCCGATACTGCGGCCACGTGAGTCGCACCGGCGACAACTCGAGCGCGCTTACGTTCGCGGTGGCGCGCACGACTCCCGCGCTGTCGAAGCAGGTCGCGAAGATGTCGCCGGCGTTGAGGCCGGTGCGTTCGTAGGCAGCCAACATCAGGCGCTTGCCGGTGCTGTCCTGGATGGTCGGACTGCTGACCGACGGCAACCTGTCGTTGCTCGCGGAAGTGTTGACAGGGAACACGGTGGAGCCAAGCACCGGCACGAGCACACCGTCATACGTCATCATCGAGCCAAGGATGTCCTCATTGCCCGCGGCCTGCGTCTGCTGATAGACGATACCAAAGCGCTGGGTCGCTTGCGGGGCTGAACCGCACGACTTCGAGATCGATGGAAACGTTTGGTTCGCCGAGTTCGTCGCCACGAGGATTGGTCCCGTGCCGCGCAGCGCGCCAGTAGCTTCCACCTGGCGCGCGTAGATGTCGTGGTTGGACGCCGAGGTGCTGTGTTCCCAGACAACCGTGAAGAAGGCCGGCGGCGGGCCGGGGTTGCCGCCGATGTCAGGACGGATTTCGGCGACGCTGCTGGTCGCAACGGAGAACTGACCGGTGACGACGCTGCCACTGTTGGCGACGATGCGCCCGCCGATCTGCGACAGAGCGGTACCGACGTGCGTCTGCGCTGTGACCATGAACACGTCGAAGACGCCGAGGTTGGCGATGCGCGGCCGCTCCCACGATGTCGTCGACGCATCGACGGTGATCAGGCCGCCCACCAAGGTCATCGGAGTGCCTGGACTGCCGAGGCTGACGCGCTGCACGTAGCAGTCCCACTCGTTTGGCGCAAACACGCGTGAGAACACCACGGCCCAGACCTGACCGGTCTCGTCCCAGGCGATATCAGGATCGCCGACGTCGTTCGTGGAGTTGTAAACCGCGATCGAGCTGACGAGCGGATCGATCACGAGCGGCATTGCGGCGTGGGCGACGAAGTCGCCGGGAACGCGGATCGTCACGTGGCCGTTGGCAAACGTCGTCGGCACCACGACGCGCGCCCCGTTGCCCTCGATTGCCACCGCCTGCGCATAGTGAACGTCTGCGAACGGGCCGCGGAAGTGGATGCCGTCGCTCGTCGTCTCGCCGTGCAGCGAGGTGGTGGTGGCTAGCTCGAGAACGAGTTCGCCGCGGCGCGGCAGGTGGTCGATCACAAACGACTGCTCGACGCCGACTCCGCGCACATCGAGCGCCTCGACGACAGTGCCGTAGGCGTAGGCAACGTGGCGATCGCTGCGCGTGCGCCTGGGAGCGCCCAGCGACAGCTCGCTGCCGTCGACGGTGACCGACTCCAGACGGAAGGCGACCTGGTGCAGCTCGGTGGAATCCGGTGCAGGCCGCGGGATGAAGCGCCAGCCAAAGGCCTCGAACGCCACCTTGAAGTTGTTGGCGACGGCCCAGATTGGACCGTCACCTGGCTCGTCGAAGGCGACGAAGTCGGGGTCGGCAAACGCACTCGCGACTCCCGCACGGGCGAAGTCGGCAAGCCTGCGGTCCGTCGCCGACAGCGGCGGCGTTGTCTCCTGGTCAGCCGGTAGAAGCCCAGCGGCCGTCATCGGTCCATTCTTGACGGGCATTGCTTCCATGGCCTGCTCGACGCCGAAGGAAGGGGCGCGCGGGAGGGGAATGTCGGGCTGCTGCGCGGCAATTCGGACGACGACCAACGGAAGGAGCAGAATGGTTCTTGTTCTCATGAAATCGTGCTGGGTGGATTCGGGACGAAGACGCGTCCCGTAGGCCCCCAAAACGACATCTCGCGTGCTGTGTGACGCAGAACTTGGGCCCGCCGCGCACCCATCGCAACCGTGCCATCCCGGCATTGCCGCCGCCGCTCCGACCTAGCAGTAGCCGCCACCGCCACCGCCACCAGTGCCGACCAGCGCGCGCAATGAGCCGGTCCATCGCGGCGACATCGTCACAAGCGACCAAGTCCCCCGCCGCCGGCTTCCGCGGTGATCGCCACGCAGTTCGCAAGGACTTGGGCGTAGACCTGCCGCACATCCGCCACGAACGCGCGCAGGCCGCGTGGCGGCGCGATCGCCTGCTGCATGCGGCCCAGCAACTGGGCATCTTCTTGGAACGTGAGTAGGCGCGCCGCTAGTTCGCGCGCATCACCGGGCGCGAACAACCAACCCGTGCGACCGTGCTCGATGAAGTCCGGGATGCCGCCGATGCGGCTGCCGAGCACTGGGCACCGCGCGGCGAGAGCCTCGGCGACGACGTAGGGCGCGCAGTCGTCCCACACCGACGGCACGACGACAACGTCGAACTTTGCCAACAACTCGGGCAGTACTTCCTGCGCGTACGCACCGTGCAGGTGCAGCCGACCCGCGACGTCGAGCTTCCGAACTTGGGCAGCGTAGTCTGCGTTCATGTCGCCGAGCGCGATGCACTCGACCGCGCCCGCTGGCAGCAACTGCAATGCCTGCGCGAGCACGTGCACTCCCTTGTGCGCCATGAC